>DKFO01000072.1 GCA_002452835.1 Candidatus Atribacteria bacterium UBA6794
TACCCCATTAAATTTTACACTAACTCAAGTCCGCATTTCTGAATTGGTTTTCTAAAAATGGGCAGACTGACCTAATAAATATAGTTATAGGTACCACCAAAAAATATCATAGACCTCCTTACCTATAATGCAGGAGCCCTTTTTAACCTGAATGATAATTTGAGTAAACTAATCTGGTAAATTTATTCTACTCCTTAAGTCGGCATCCCTCGCCAATTATTTTGCCATCAATCTCTACCATTGCCTCTCCCTGATGCTCCCAGAAAATGACAGTTTCCTCATCGTTGGCATACCTTGCTCCTGAGGCACTTATAACCCGTTTAAGTTTATATGCCTTCCCCTCAACAAACAGGGTAGCTGAATCACCTTCTTCAGTATAGGTAATTTTTATTTCTCCACCGGAGGGACAGACAAAGGTAAAAGCATTATCTTCCTGATCAACTGATTTTTTGCTATTCAAAAGAGAGGAATAAGAAAATATACCCAGGATAATGAGAGCTATGACGATTAATAAGACTAAAAATATCTTTTTTTTATCCATAAGAATCAGTTACTTCCCTTCTATACTTCTATAAAATGTTTATAGTAAATAATCTTTTACTTGGGAATTTGATCATAATCTTGAATATCTAAAAACCAATGAGGCCAGAAACCTTCTTTTAAAATTACCTGGCTTTTGTTAATTCTTATTTTCCCTTTTTTAAAGATAGGTCCATCAATAACAAAAGTATGATATTCCCCATTTTCACCACACGGGCACATCTCTTTTCTTTTTAGTTCAGCCAGAAAAACACGATCGACTTGCCTACCAATAATATCTTTACTAAATAATGATGCCTGTGCACTAACTACTATCGCTTTAAAACCTAAATCGATAAATTCTTCCAGGACTTTCTCTGGTAGTGTTTCCCATAAAGGCTCCACCATCTCTATCTCCAAATCCTGACAAACTCTTTCCACCCACTTCTTATGTTCTTCTAAGTAAATATCACCAAAAATCATCTCCTGAGCACCTTTTGATTTTAAAGAGGTTACCGCTTCTTTAAACTCCGCTTCATAAAGAGCCATATTATCACTAACTCCTTTTTGAAAAAGAGGAATATCTATGAGTTCAGATTGTAAGCGAATTAATTCTCTGGTAAGTCCATGAAAACAGCACCTCTGGTATTTTCTGGAAATTAAATTTAACAGAAATCCTATCTGATATCCCCTTTCCATGGCTTTAAAGCAAGCCAAACAACTGTCTTTTCCTCCACTCCAGGAAGCAATTGCGGTGGGTCTGTTTTTTTGATAATTCACTTTAGCCAATACTATCTCCTTCTTGCTTATCATATAAAGAAACCTTTAAGCAACTTTTATCTGAACATTTAGATATAATTTTCTATTCTTAAAAATATTTAGTAACTCGTAACCAAAATTGCCCTAAATTTGTTCTTTGATTTTGGAAAGTAATACCAACAAGATATTCAGGGGAAGTATCCCCTGAAACCCCTCAAAGATAATACAATTCAAAGAAATGCTATCTTGTTTTACCAACAAGATATTCAAGGGGAATCCTTCCCCTTGAAATCCCCTTTATCTCTATATCAATCTTATCATTTTCACTAAGCAATAAGAATATATTACCTTTTCTCTCTTGTCTTTTAAAATCTTTTATAACAAATCAATCCCTTATTTTGAGGTATAGGAATTATTGAAATTCCTATACCTCAAAATATTCCTTATTATAGCATGTTTCACTTTCCTTTCTTCGGTCATTGTTAAACCTGTCTCTTATCTTTTCATTTTTAAACAGATCAATCGGTAATGTAAATTGCTCTAAATGGTAAATTAATTGATTGTATTTTAATTGGTAAACTGATAAATTATACTCCTTTTCTCTTTTAATCTGAAAACTATAAACTGAAATCTGACCACTGATAACTTTTTATGCTCGATATTTCCAACCCCCCTACTTACCTGAGGTAACAACCCTACTTACTTTTCTTCGGTAGGGGTACTTACCTGAGGTAACAGGAATAAGACCAAGATTAATAAAACAAATCTCTCCCCCCCACCTTCTTCTTCTCATAGTAAACGTCCGAGGAAAGTGAAGTAAGCTGCTCCATTTAAGCTGAGTTTTTTCTTCTCCCTTTTTGTATTTTTCTATCTTTCTTGCTTTTAAATGATAGAGACTTTAAGAAAGGAGCAAGATAAAGAGATGAATGATGTTTTATTAAAAGAAGAGAAGAAGGGTTTTACCATAATCCAGAATGAATTTTTAGCAAAGTGGGTGAAGGCAATAGGCTTGGGACCGGCTATGTTGTATTTACAGCTATTAAGCTACTGTTATGGAGATAAGGATATTGCCTATCCCTCCTTAAAGAACTTAGCCAGTAGGATAGGAGTAAGTATCAAGACCGTAATAGTATACCGAGAGATACTTATAGCTTATGGTTTAATTAAAAAGATTATGAGAAGAAAAGATGAAAATGGCAGTTATCAGACTACTTTATATCAATTAGTCAGATTTAATGATAAGCAGCTCTTAGAAGAAAAGATAGATGAAGATGAAGAAGTAGTATCCGGTATAGTAGAGGCTACCAAAGAGGATACACCAAAGTTAAGGGGTTCTCTGGATAAGAAAAATGATTCTCTGCTGCAGCAATTAAAAGATCTGGGGATAACACCAAAGATGGCTAATCAACTACTACAGTACTATCCTGAGGATAAAATTAAGGGTAAGCTCTATCTCTTAAGAAAAAAGGATATTCATAACCCGGGAGCCTATCTATTATCTGTATTAAGGAATGACTATGCCAATAAAGAGATTCATAATTCAGAAGATGAGATTACTTCAGAAGAAATTGACGAGATAAACCGAAATGAGGGGATAGCCAGAAGCAGATATTATCGGGAGATGGAAGAGAAAGCCCTTCCCAGAGAAGAATCATTAAAATGGATACAGAGGATTAGGCAGCAATTGAGGGATGGGAAGATGAGCTGTGAGGATACAGCTTAGCATTATCTTAAAGAAAAATTTGACCCCCTTGTTCGTAGATTCTACCCTGTTCTACTGTTTTGTGAAATTTATCTGAGGTTTATGCTATAATATAATAAAAAAGTAGAAAGGAAATAGTTTAATTCTTTTCCTATATTTATTTTAATTTTACTTGAAGGAAAAGTGCACTAATGAGAAAAGACAGCAAAAACCTTATCAAGTCTTCGGAATATGATTTAAATACTGCTCAGTTCATGCTTGATACGGGAAGATATATCGAAGATATATCTATGTAATTTTTATGTGCCATCTTTCTTTAGAAAAGATATTGAAGGCTATAGTTACTGAAGTTACTCAAAATATTCCACCAAAAAGCCATAATTTAATCTATTTGATTAAATTAAGCAACATTGATTACCTAAAGAATTTATTGATTTTATTGCCAAAATAAATAATGCCAGTATTGTTACCAGATATCCTGAAGATTTTTCCAAAATATTAGATGCCTATCCGGAAAATATAGCCAGAGATTATCTTTCTACTACTAAGGAGATTCATCGATGGTTAAAGGAATCCAAGAAATTAACCGAATAATTGAAAAGTTTAAAAAGGAATTAGAAAAATATAACATTCATACTGAAAGAATTATACTATATGGCTCATATGCGAAAGGCAACGCTCGCGAAGATAGTGATATTGATCTTGTTGTAATTTCCAGTGATTTTGAAAATATGAATCTGAGAGAACGATTGGAGATATTGGGTCTGGCAGCAGGTAATGTCTTGGAACCTATTGAAGCTTTAGGATACACTCCTCAAGAAGTATTAGAAAAAAAGGAAACTTTCTTAGAGGCAATAATATAAATTAGCTATCCCTATATCTTTCAATTTTACAGATTATTATTCAGTAGAATAGAACAAGGGACGGCAGACTGTGTGAAAAGTCCCCTTTTTGGCAAAATATAGTATTGAAGTGGAGGATAATATTATATTTTACCCTATTTTTAGATACCTATTCCCAATTATAAAGTTAATAATTGGGGTAAGTGGAGGCAAGTAATTTTCAAAATGATTTTTCACACAGTCTGACGGTTCTCTGTTTCACGTATTTTTATTTTAGAACAGAGAACCGTCCCTTATTTGATATTTGATATTTTATTTTGCTTGCTTGAATTAGCGTATCAGCTTTCAAGCATAGTTCGGGGGGTCCATAGTTATAAAATACTTTTTAATTATAGACCCCATTTATTGGCAAAAGAGAAAGTGGCCATAGCAAAATTTGCCTTATCCCCATCCTCTGTCATTGCGAACCCTGCTTCCGCAGGGCGTGGCAATCTCATACATTTATGCCCGCAAAATCCTATCTCAATAAGAAAAGCAGCCGGTCCCCTTTATTTACCAGGAATGAAAAACTAAAAATTAAAAAAACAGCTATTCTGTCAATAATAAAGATTTGACCCCTTTTGCCTTTTGACTGCTATCTTATTTCATTCAAAAATTCATCGACTGATAAACCAGCTCGAGCAATAAGTGACCTCAAAGTCCCTCTGGCAACTTCATGATGATTTGGGACAGACAATGTAGCAATATTACCTTCTTTAACTAGAATAATATGACTTCCTCGATGTCTCGCTACTTCCCATCCAAGACGCTTAAATATCTTTACAACTTCCTGTCCACTCAAAAGAGGGATTTTTCGCATTAAACTGATACCTCTACCTCCCGCATACTTACAGTTAGTGGCATACCTCTTTTGGAACGAACCTCCAGGCATTGTTTTATGGCATCCTTAATATTTTCAATAGCTTCCTCTTCAGTTTTTCCCTGGCTTATACATCCTGGAATTGATGGACATTCTATTACAATCATCCCATCTTCATCTCTTTCCATTGTTACAATAAATTTCATTATTTAGCTCTCCTTGCCATTAAATTTATAAAAACTATTCATAGCCAAAAAAATATTTGTTTTATCTTAGCATTACTCCCTTGCCTTAATATTTTATCATAAATAAATATTATATAAAAATGATGTTAAAAGAATTTTAGGTAAGATGGTTTTCCATGCTCATAGAGCAGTTTTCAACCAAAGAGCTTAACAATAAAAGGATGAAATGGCCATACTTTTGATTTACTAAAAATAAAAAAGGAACACATTAAAGCACATTAAAGGGGTCAGGCTTCACAAGTTCACATATTTTTCAATCTCTAACCTCGAATTTACGATAAAATCATTTTCTTTGTATCTTCCACTTAATACATTACTTACCGCCGAAGTCCCAATCCCCAGCAAATCGGCTATCTCTTTACTAGATAAATCTGTATACTTTTTTAGCATATGAATATAGAGCTTTCTAATATCTGATCTTCTCTTATTTTTTGAATTGCCTTTTATGCTCTCTATTTCTATTTTAGTAACTTCTTTGAGGATTTGCATTAAGGTATCACTCGCTATTTGGGGGCTTTCTTTGATATTTTTTCCCTTCTCTATTTCATCCTCTTGTTTATTCATTGATTCAAGCAATCTGGTTTCCATCTCGCCCATAAAAGCAAGATATCCTTTGATGGCTTTTTGCTGGTGGGTGTCGAACAAACTAAGGGGGAAAAGGATAGCTACAAGTTCCGGATTGCCAAGATACTCCTGATGACTACTCCATTGGTAATGGAGGGCATCAACTAAATTGGCACGGAGCGGATTCTGGTGAATATTAGGAACGATTATTCCCCCGAACGATGACCTGATAAAGGGCACCCTCATAATGAATCCTTGGTTTTCTGGCCATGACCAGCACCTGCCCTATTTTTTTCAGTATAGGGTAATATTGTGTATTGGTGAAGCTTGACCCTTTATATTCCTGCTTATATTCCTTTCGAACATCGCAAAAAGCTCTTTATTTTTTATACTTTTTAATAAAAAAGGACAATATGAGCTCATCAATAGGATTTAATAAATAAATAATTATCCAGCTTATTAATATCTATCTTATTCGGCCATTCACTTGACAAACAGAAATATTTTCTCCCTAAATTTTCATCCTGCTGGCTAAAACCACCCCAGTTCAAAGACGTTGCTACAAGTAAGAAAGCCTGGGCTTCTGGAAATTCTCTATTAAGCCTTTCTTCTCTTTCCTTAAAATCACTCTCCCACTTATCCCTGTTCCATCCTAATTGAGTTTTACATTCAAAGATTGCAATAAGGTTATCATTTAACCATATGGATATATCTGGTCTAATTGATCCCCTTTTCTTTCTAATATTTCTTTCTGAATGAACTTCAAGAGGTAAATTATAAACCTGAAATATGACTTTTAAATAAAAAGCTACTGTCTCTACAAAAAAATCTGCGGCAGGAGAAGCATACTTTTTGTTTAAGATATCCTTTAGGATTTGTTGAGAATCATAATAATATTTTAATCTGATTAAAATGGCCTTGGAAACATCATTATTTTTTAGATCTACTTCTCCGTATTTAAGTATTTCATCCGACAGCTTTTTTAAGCTATTAGAAAGTTCTATATATTTTATACTAAATTTTTTTTCAAGATCTAAAATGTTCATATATATTATATCTCCTCCACACCGCTACTTTTAGTGATCAATTAAATTATTTTAAAGAGGGTTAGGAGGGTCAGGTCTCAAGGTCAAATGTTGAGATTTGACCCTCCCTCGAACTAACAGCCAATATACTTTCAAGGTATCAAGGGGCAGTTCTCCGATATTCCTCTAGAAACTCGCTAACTGAGAGAATCCTTATTCCTTTAAACTCTCTTAGAGGTAAGATATGCCGCTTATCCCCAGAAATAAGATAATCTACCTTACTTGCTAAGGCACAACATTCCAGAATATGATTATCATCGTCCTTGCTCTTTATTATAGAGACTTTAACTTGGGGGTAGACTTCCTTAGCTTTCGAACTTATCAACTGTAAAAGTTTCTCTATTTTAGCTTCTTCCCAAAGAAACTTTTCTCTAAGTATACTGGCTATTTCTTCAACTATAAAAGGAGAGAGATAAACTTCTATATCACCCTTTAGAAATAACCTTATAATCTCTAAGTGACTGCCTCCAAAGAGCAAAGCAGAGATGAATACATTGGTATCTATTACTACTTTAATCTTACTTTCGGTAGCTATCAATTATATCCTCTATCTGCTCCTCAGTTATCCCTCTTTTTATAGCCTTTTCTCTCCCATATTTTACTAATTCTTGCAATTCTTTCTCCTCCAGATAACGTCGCAAAGCTTCTCTTACCAATTCACTCTTGGTCATCCCTTCCTTATGGGCTAGCTCAGTTATTTTTTCTTCCAGCACCGGAGGTAGAGATATAGTAGCTATTTTGGTGGTTCTTCCCATTGGTTTCACCTCAGCTCTCTTTAGTATTACTTGTTATTACTATACCATATTCTTATAATTAATACAATATCTTTTACCCCTGATAGATTAGCCATTTCTCTTACTAGTTCATCAAGATGCTTATCTAGAACAGAGAACCGCCCCCTGTTCTATTATACTTTTTCAGGCAAAGAATAATTGCCCCTCGATATCCAAACAAGTTCATCATTTTTACATAAGTTGCTTATATATTTTCTAACCCAATGTTGATATAAAGGTCTGTTCCCCCATTTAGGTTCTATTCTTTTTGCTTCTTCAGTTAATTGTATAAAATCAGGTAATCTTTCATATATCTTCTGTAAATTAGCCTCTCCACCAAGCGATTTTATGCTTTTAAGAATTGCAATTTCCCAAACGTTCATATTCATTTTCTACTCTCAGGCTATATCCCATAATATTTTTATGGTTCTAAGGTAGGCTACCCAAGATCTTCCCATCTCTATTAAAAACAGTTATTATTCCATGTCCTTTACTAGTTCCCATCATACCAACAATGGGATTACCAATATTATTAGAAATCTTTATGATCCCACCTTCTTCATCAGTTGCCATAGTAGCAATAGGATAGCCAATTTTATTGTAAATATCTACTCTTCCTCCACTAGTTTTACTAGCAACCATGCCGGCAGCATAAGTGCCATCTTTATTGTAAACAGATATAGCCCCTCCTTCTTCATAGGCCCATAGTTCAACAATCCTTTGTCCCTCATCATTCACTAGTACTATTCGTTTTGCCCTAATTTCTTCCTGAACTCTCACTTGACTTTCAACTTTTTCATCTATCAAAAACAATTGAAATGCCATTATTGCTATGACTGAATAAAGAAAAATCCTTTCAAATAACTTCATTTTTAAATCTCCCAAAATCTTAAATTTTACTTTCTATCTTTATCAATTAAAATTTTTCTTTAAAAATCAGACTGTCTTTTTTCTAAATGTCTTGTTATTGCTTTTCTTGGTATAATTTTCAAAAGCTTCCTGCTGTTCCATATCTATATTGGCCGTATTTTTAGTTTCAATCTCTACAACGATTTCTCTTTTGCCCTTCCTGGCAATTAAATCTGGAATAAAGCCACCTATACTCTTTGGTTTTTCCCAACCTGGAAGATCAGCAAAAGTTTTAAAACCTCTGTTTTTATACCAGGTAGCGCTTTTGAAAACACCCTCATCATGTTTTATTTGGCCTTTTTTGGTTCTTTTAATCATAATTGAACCTCCTTTTAATTAAATTTTACTCTAATTATTATCAAATTCAAATTTATATAATTATCCATTTGAAATTTCAAAAACTTGAAAAATATTTTGAATATTTTATAATACGCTATTCCAACTAAGTTCATTAAAAATCCTCAATCATTAATCCTTTTTCTACCGATATTAATATATTTCTTTGTTTCTGAAAGGTGGTGAGAGAGATGGGAAATAAAGAAATAGCCTCCAGGAATGATCAGCTAAGAAGTAAGATACCCAGTATTTTTCCTCCTAATGTTCTCTTTTTAACTAGAGGTGTGGCTAATCTAAGTATAGAAGATGTCTCTATAATCCTAAAGATGGTAAAGGAATTCAATCAATTCAATCAAGATAATGATCCCTGGGGTGAGCATGACTTTGGAGCTTTTGACTATAAGGGTGAAAAATTCTTCTGGAAAATTGATGACTATAAAGGCGTAGATGGTTACGAACTGATCTTAACTATCATGTTTGCTCATGAGTATTAAGAAAAGAGGTGAATTAAAATGTATAGTCCAAAATAGAACAGGGGATGATTCTCTGCTTGACGGTCATCTTTCAAGAATGAGCTGAGAATAATTTACTCAGGGCTACTTTACTAGAAAAAAATGGGGATCGATTCCAAAAAATGAGACTGCTCCCCATTTTTTGTTTTTCGTTTTTCATTCTTGGTTGGGTAAATAAAGGGGACAGGCTCGCAACGACTAAACTCGCTCCCCCCTCACCCTAACCCTCTCCCTCGAGGGGAGAGGGGAGGGAGAGGATGATAAATTATTTCCTCATCCTAGGTAAAATAAAGTAATATCAATAGAACAGGGTGGTTCTCTATTTCATACAAGTTATACAAGTTAGAACAGGGGACGGTTCTCTGTTCTATTTTCTGGAATAGAACAAAGAACCGTCCCCTGTTTGAGAGTCCACGCCAGAGGACTATCCCCGGTCAGGCAACTCAAGTGACTACTCACGTTCACCATGAAGAATGCCAAAAGTTGACTGGCTGACCACCTAATTCTAGTTTAAGTAAGTCAAAGTATGCTAAAGGACTTGGCAGACTGAAAGTTGGAACTATTTAAGTCATTTAAAATTACTTATCTAAAATCTGATATTGTTCCTTTTCTAATTCAGCTACTTTTTCCGTGTTTTCCGGAAACTCCTGGTAACCTCGAATATATTGGTTTATTTTTTCTTCTTGGGTTCTTCTATTACTGTTTATTTTTTTCTTCTCATTTTCTAATTTTCTATAACTATTTTCATCAAGGGTAATAGTCAATCTTATACTTTTCAAACTTATTACCTCCATCAGAATAAGCCGTAATCATATTTTTATCATACCTTTGAATACAATTATATTACCTATAACAATTTTCATCTATAATATTAGGGACTACAGGTATCTTTTCCTCAATTTGGGATTGAACTTTACCCAATCCCCTAATAAGGCGATATATGAGAAAAGTAGCCTGTCCCCTTTTATTTATCTTGTATAATAGAGATCATCTTTTAATATGACAAAGGATAGTCTCCTGATAGATTCATAATTTTAGCCTTATTAATTTCCCTTTATTTATTTAGCATTTTTCCAGTTCTGTAATAAAAAAACATCTGATTGGATTCAATTTCTTTTGTCTTTTCCTTCCATTCGTTTAATGCTTTGTAAGAGGCTGTCCCGACTCCTAATGTTAACCCGATAACTGCGGCAGAAATACTTGATATTTCTGCTAATTTAGAAATTGCTGCACCGATTATTCCCCCAGCCGGTATTTCCCATGGTCTTTCGGTAATTATATCTAATAAGTTTACTAAATATTTATTTGATTTACATTCTTCTTCAATTTCCAATATTGCAGGTTCTACTTTTTGGTAAAATACTTTTTCAACATAATACTTAAAGTCTTCATCCCATGGTTCATATTTAATTCTTTCAGACATCTCAATTATAGCCGATCTAAATCTTACTAGTGGTTTATTCAATGTTTTTCTAATATCTAAAATCTCGTCAATTGTCGCCTTATCGAAATTAGGAAGCCTTTGAAACATATTAAATGCCAGCCCAATTTGTTTTAATTTTTCGGTCCCGGATTCAGTAATACTTAGCTTTCCTTCTTTTATATTAGCCCCAACCAAGTTCAATCCATTTTCATCCAATAGAGGGAAGGTATATTCTGGTATTTTTGACTTTGAAATAGTATATATCTCTAGATCCCCAGCCTTTATAGCTGAGTCAAGTTTGCTAATTCCAATTTGTGATTTTAACTCATTCCATATAGATATAAATGTATTAGAAAAATGATTAAATAATTCATTTACTAAATCTTCTAAATTAACATTTTTATTTTTTATATATTCTTGAATTATATCAATTTCTTCTTTTGACCCTTTATAGTTCTTTGAAATATCAATTAACTTTCCTATACAATTAGACTTAATATCTTTCATTATTTGTTGTGTTTCTTTATCTTTATTTAATTCGCCTATCATATAAGGAAGTGAAAATAATACTATCGGGATAATACTAAATAATAATACTTTGTCAGCATAAAGTAATGATGTTTTTACTAATCTGATATCATAATTTATATCTAATAGTTCTTTTTCGCTAGATGGGAATGGTATTGCTGTAATATGTAGTTCTTTTATCACTTTTTATACCACCTTTTATTTTTTAATTAAAATATTATTCTGGCTGTAGAAAAAATCAAAAGAATTTTCACATTTCCAAGACATTTATAAGTTGCTCATATTTATTTTTAATATATTCATAGTTACTTGCAGCTTTAGGGCCAACGTAAACATTTCTTGCTCTATATGTTTCAGACCGAAATTTCAATCCGAGAATATTTTGACAACCGATATCTTTGTATGATAAATACACCAAACCTGTTTTGGTTACTCTAAGCTGATTATTTATTCTATCATCAGCATTAGAAATAATTTCGCGATATTTTTCTAAGCCAAAATCTTTATAAAGAGGATAATGGGGGTAATTATAACAGAAAAGGTATTCATATTTGTCATATAGACTAATAACCATACAGCTTTCATTAATTAATTGTTTCGGAATAGATGGGCATACGGATACTAGAATAATATCTTTGCTTTAATTATTCACCCCAGACTTCTGCTATTTTGTCTTTGATTTTCTGTTCATAAATTCTAATTAATTCTTTGTTGGCATCAATGATTTTTTGTTCATTTTCGATTTTTTCAACAATCTTTTTTTGAATCTCGATACTTGGTAAGGGAATCTTATATTTTGAATATACATCATTTCTATTTAATCCCGGAATCCCTGCTCCATTCTTTATACTTGGTAGATTCAATTTTTTTAAAATAAAATATACATATTTTAAGTCAGCTTTTTTCGGATAATTTAATTTAACATAATATGTTGTATCTATAGGAAAACAATCTTTATCTTGCCATACTACTTCCCCTGCAGAACCTTTTCTTCCAACAATAATTGCAGGGCCTTTTATCAAATAATCATTATGGTAACCACTAATTCCATGAGAACCCATTACGGGGTATTTCCCCGGCTTGCGATCTCGTTTAGGTAATCCTTTCCCATATTCTAATGTACAAACTTTATTTAATTCAACCAATTCCCAGTTGGGGTCGATTTTGAAGGTTGATTTGTAGTTTTCTACTACCTGTCTGGCGCCATCAATTATTTTTTGATAGCTTTCCAGTTCGGCAACGATTTGTTCCTGTATTTCAAGTGGGGGCAAAGGAATTTTAAAAGGAATTAAAGATTGACGTGTAATCTGAGGTTGTGCTGCCCCTGAAATTATAGGTGTTAAATTTGAATGTTTTAGAAGATAAAATAAATATTTTTTATCAATAACTTTATTTTTTGGTGTAACAACCATTGCATTTCCAGTAATCCATGATTTTGGTTTTGAAATATTCAGAGTACCGCATGTTGCACCTCTACAAGTAATTAAGACCTCTTCATTTTCATGATTATAATTGTTGTATCTTCCTATAACTCCGTTAGCACCAAAAACTAAATATTTCCCATTTTCTATCATTTCCTTTTGACTAATTGTCTTTGGTTGATAAATTTCACATACTTCTCCCAGTTCAACAAAGTCCCATTTCCCCCTATAAACTACTGTTTCTTTGTATCTGTCACTGCTTAAGTTGTAATCTCCGCTTTGGGCAATCTTTTCTTTTTTAACCAAATGTGCTAATTTTGCTTCATTGGTATCTAATTTCAGTTCTATATCTTCATTAATAGACTCCTGGTATTTTTTCATAATTTCTAGAGCAAGGAGCAAATCATTTTCATTGATTTTACGACGTTGGGCACCAAGGTCAAAACCGTCATGGTTAATTTTTACAAATAAAATACTATCGGTCCTTTTAGCCAGGTCTTTATTCAAGAACAATATGGAAGTCTTAACCCCGGAATAGGGATTAAATACTCCGGCAGGAAGAGAGACAACTGCATAGAGAGAGTTTTCAATTAAACTTTTACGGAGTTTTTTATAAGCATTGCCAGATTGAAAGATAATTCCCTCCGGAACAATGACAGCTCCACGACCATTAGGTGTGAGATGTTCGGCAATATAATCGACAAAAAGAACTTCGGAACGTTTGGACTGAATACTGAAACGTTTGTGTGGTCTGATCCCTCCACGGGGTGACATAAAAGGCGGATTGGCTAGTATGATATCATAATATTCATTCCATTTATCTTCATAGGTCAGAGTATCATATTCATAAATTTTTGGATTTTGTAATCCATGAAGATACATATTAACCAGAGCAATTCTAACCATATCTGGAGAAATATCGTAACCAACAATATTCTGAACAAGTCTTCCTCTTTCCTCAGAACTTAGATTGACATAATTATCTATCCTGTTTTTATTCAGGATATGTTTATAGGAAAAGATTAAGAATCCGGCAGTGCCACAAGCAGGATCCAGAATTGTCTCATTTTTTTGTGGATCTGTTACTTCCACCATAAAATCAATAATATGTCTGGGTGTCCTGAATTGTCCGGCTTCACCCTGAGAACCCATAATCGATAGTAAATGTTCGTAGGCATCGCCTAATCTTTCGCTATGGTCGTATTCAAATTCACCTATTACTTTCAGGAACATTTTTAGTGTTTCCGGGTCACGATATGGAAGGTTGGCGTTTTTAAAGATTTCCCGAAACAGTGGAGGAATGTTGGGATTATGGTCCATTATTTGAATTGCTTCAGAATAAAGATTAACTAATTCAAAGCCACTTACTCTGGGATCAAAAATCTTACTCCAGGAATATTTTTCAAATTCTCCGCTGAAAAACTTTACCTTTCCTCCTAACTCTTCGGACTGCTTATCTATATCATCCATAAATTTATAAATCAGGGCAATAGTAATCTGCTCTATCTGTGATTTGGGATCTGGTAATTTACCGACCAGAATATCCCGGGCCGTATCTATTCTTCGTTTGGTATCAATATCCATCTTTTCTCCTTCAGGCTATAAAAGTATTTAAGAGAACATAGTCATCAATATATTCAACGATAGTATCTCTCCATTCACCTAACTCTTTCAAATCTTTCAGGGTAAATATTGGGTTGGTTGCCAGATCAGAAAATTCTTTATTTTTAATGATTTCTCTTAATTGACTGTCGGTGATATAGGCTTTAATGAATTGACGGATAGTGTGAATCATTTTATGTTCTGGATGATAAAGGGAAATAAATTTATCTACTTCTTCTTCCAGCAATTCATCTTTGCTTTTGAACTTCTTTATCTTACCAAAGATCTTCTCTAAAATTTCTCTTAAAGTCAACCTACGGTCTAAGTTTACTGATTTTCTCAATTTTTCCAGATTGAAATAATCTTCGGGTTTATCAAAAACTTCCTTTTTGATATGCTCTTCTGCTTCCTTAAATTTCCCTTCTTCTATAAACTTGATGATAGAAGAATCGGATTTTACCGTTTCTTCAAATTTTTCGAATAGTTTTCGGTCAACTTTCATTCCCTCGATGCCGACTTCAGTTTCTCTTATAATAAATAGGGGGTCTGGGGTAATACTTTCGTATTCGCCCTGAGGAGGTGGTGGTGGCTCTCCTTCATTACTCCCTGTTACAGGGGGTAACTTAACGATTTCATCATAATTATATTTTTCTTCAAAGTATTCACAAACGGCAAAAAAGTCAAACAACTTAAAGTTGGTTTTTTGTTTAATATATTTTTTTATATAATCTCTTTCGTCTCTTTCCTGGTAAACAAAATTATATTTACGAGTTCCGCGACCTTTCATTTGAACAAAATAGGTTGGTGAAAAAACTGGTCTCATAAGACACAAATTTAAAATATCTTCACAGTCATATCCAGTAGTCATCATACCCACAGTAACACATACTCTGGTCTTGCTTGATTTATAACCATCTATAAATTTAGTGTTACCATTGAGATTATTATTAGCAAAATTTATAGTCATTTGTTGGGCATCAGGGATATTTGAGGTTACTTGAACGGCGAAATCAGAATTATATTTTCCAGGGTATAATTGTTGGGCGAATTTATTTAAGATTTGGGCTATCTTAGATGCGTGGGCTTGACTTACGCAAAATATAATACTTTTTCCAATTTCTCCGGTGAAAGGATCTTTCAGGGCATTTTCAAAGAAAGTCTTACAAAAAGTAATGTTAGTTTTTTCGGAGAAAAATTTCTTCTCAAAATCTTTTTGATAAAATGTTATTTCTTCTTCATTTTCTGCCTCAGTTTCTATGAGAACAGAATAACCTTCATCTGATAGTAATTGAGTAGTAATCTCTGTTCGAGCATCTACTACAATGGGGTTAACCAGATAACCATCTCTTACGCCGTCTAAGAGCGTATACCGAAAAGTGGGGTCTCCTGATGCACAGCCAAATGTGACATAGGTATCCAATAACTGTCTTCTCTCTAATTGACGGGGGTCTCTTCCTGCTAATGCTTTTTTATCTATCTTTTTCAGGTAATCTTTAGGGGTTGCTGTAAGTCCTAATTTATATCCAGTAAAGTATTCAAATATTGCCCGGCTATTACCATTAATCGACCTATGCGCTTCATCGGAAATTACCAAATCAAAGTCTGTTGGTGAAAAAAGGTCCTTGTATTTATTATTAAAAAGAAGAGATTGAACGGTGGAAACAACAATTTCAGCTCTTAGCCAGTCATCTCGATTTTCTTTATAGATTACCGTTTTGCAATCATTCTTCAGGTATAAGATAAAATTCTTTCTAGCTTGTTCTTCTAATTCTAACCTATCAACTAAAAAGAGAACTCTTTTGGCATTTCCGGTACGAAGAAATAATTTTATCACTCCCGCTGCAACTAATGTTTTACCAGTTCCGGTAGCCATTTCAAAGAGAAACCTGTTTTTACCTTCTTTGACTGCCTCCTGTATAGACTTTATGGCATTTATTTGATAATCTCTCAGGAATTTAAGTTTGTTTTTATTAATAAATTCTTCTCTTGTTTCTGGATTTATCCAGTCAGGGCTGTATTGATAATCTGGTTTTTGAGTTCTTACAATATAATCAGATTCAATATTTTCATTTAATATATTTTGAGGATTAGGATTAAAATCTTTTTTATATTTTATAGAGTCAAGGGTGGGAAATTTAGTAATCAGGTCAGGATTACCAAATTGAATATCCCAAAAATAATGTAAATTACCATTGGAAAGGATAACAAAACGAACATTAAGTGACCTGGCATATTTCCTGGCTTGTTCTTTGGCAGAGAGAGGGTCCTGGTCTTCTTTTTTTGCTTCTAATACCACCAGTGGGAATCCTAATTCATCTAACAGGAGAAAATCCACAAAGCCGTTTTTTGTTTTTTCAAAATTGTCCCCCAGATTGCTCAGCTTATCTTCAGTTAGCTTAACATTTGGCTCAAGAAGAATATTTGCTTTCCCTTCCGAGTTATCAAAAAATCTCCAACCTGCCTCTTCAAGAAGTTTATTGATTCTGATACGCGCCTTAGCTTCTTTAGACATTATCAATCTTTCCTTACATTAAGGAAATTATTCTTGTTTAATGATAGATTTAGTAGCTATTTTTATATTTTATTTTCTTAAAGTATAATTTATTTTAACAAATTACAAGAGAATGATTTAGCAGTTAGTACTAAAAACAGATTGTTTTTATTATATCATACTTTAAGAAATAGATAAAAAGAGAAGAAATAAAGTTTTGGTTTGCAGTTCTCAGTTAATAGATAAGAATATATCATTTAGAAAGATCAGGTTGTGCTGGATTGTTGATAAGGTTACGAACCTGTCCCTAAATATTAGTTCAGGGACAGGTTCGCAATAACTAAAATATCATACTTTTCTGGCATTTTCTCTGCATTTGCGCATTCATTTATTATGCACTTACTACGCCTTTTTGGTTCTCTGCTCAAAGATTGGTTTCGATTTCTCCTGCCATTGGGCAGAAAGGTTATCTAAAAATTGAGCAATTTCTCCTTCTAAAATGCTTTCTGCCCCTTCATGAGTGGGATGTGCTCCTGATTCGGCAATGATAGCCCTTAAATCTTGAGGATGGTCAATAATAGGACAGGGTGCCATTAAATTTTCTCCAAAGGGTTGCCGTTTTTGATAGGCCTTAAATAAGGGATTTTGTAGCACTTCTTTCAAACTCTTCTCCTTAATGTTATCTACGGCAAAATGGACAAAAGCACAAGGCTCCACTTCCCCTTTGGCATTGATATGGAAGAATCTTCTACCACCAGCAATACATCCACCAGAGAAAGTACCATCATTCCAGAAATCAGCCAAAAAGAGAGGCTTTTTTGCTCGTATTTCAGGAACCCGATAAGCCAACATTTCCCTTTGCTCTGGAGTAATCATCATATCAAAGTCAGTATCTTTACCCACCGGAATATAATGGAAGGACCATCCGTAAATGGCTCCCTTTTCTACCATATGGTCAATAAAGTCATCAGTGCCAAATAGTTCATCAACATTCTGTCTGGTTACGGTAAGACTGATACCAAAGATAACTCCCCTCTTCCGAAGCCTATCCATAGCCGCCATTATTTTATCATAGGTGCCCTCTCCTCGACGGGCATCAGTAGACTCTTTAAATCCCTCCAGACTGAAAGCCGGACTGATATTACCTACCTCTACCATCTTATCGGCCATCTCATCATCAATTAAAGTACCATTGGTATACATCATAAAAGCCACATCAGAATGCTTTTTTAAAATTTCAAAGAGGTGCGGATATAGGGTGGGTTCTCCACCAGATAAGGTGATAAAATAGATACCCATCTCCTTTGCTTCTGTTATAATCCGATCAATGGTACTTACCTCCAGGCTGTCACTCTTTTTATACTTGCCAGCCCAACAACCGATACAGTTTAAATTACAGGCACTGGTCGGGTCAATCAGGATAGTCCAGGGAACATTGACTCCCAGCTGGCGAGCTACTTCCTCCTGTCTGGGAATACCCATTAATCCGGCATTAACAAAGAAGTTCATAATCATTCCATCTTGGTAGCTACGGGCAACCTGGGTAAGTTTCCGAACATACTGTTTTATAACTGTATTTTCCTGATAACCTTTCTTGATAGCAGCAATTTCTTCACGGTGTCTTTGAGTTAGGGCTACTTTATCAACCAGGTCCAATACTTTAATCAAATTTTTCTCGGGGTCCTTTTCCAGGTAACGCATAACTTGTCTAATAATCTGTTCAGAAACATACTTTTTGGCAAAATTGAAATTAATTGCCATTTTAATTCCCTCCTTTTACCAGACATCTACATATTAATAATTTGAACAAATTTTTAAAACTAATTTAGACAGATTTCAGATATTTTTAAATTATAGCAATTTAATAGGCAAGCTTTTCTATATTTTATTTTATTTTATTTTATTTTATTTTCTCTACCAGACGACAGATAAAATCGATGTTTTCCTCTTTTTCCTCCGGAAATTGCTGAGTAAAATCATAGAGCGTGATCATCAATAAACGAATCACCCTATCTTTATCTTTATCGGCTATTTTTAAATCTTTTTTCTCTTCTGCCTTATAAACCAATGTTCTCATCAGCCTGAAAAGGTAATCTTGCATCTTGCTAAAAATTTCATGGTCAATATTTTCGCTTAAAATAACCCTTCCCAATTCCTTAAGCCTTACCATTTCGTCATAAAGAGCTGTAATAAATTTATAGGTGTCTCCACCTTGCTCTATGATTCCATCTAAAGCAGCATGAGTCTGTTCCAGACTTTGCCGAAAAACATTTAAGAATAAATCCTGCTTATTAATAAAATAATTGTACAAGGTACCTACTGATAAGCCAGCATTCTGGGCTATCATTTTCATGGTTACCTGCTGGTATCCCTTGGTGGTAAATAAATCAAAAGCTGCCTGATAAATTTTTTCTACAATTCCATTAATGCATTTTGGCATTTTAGTTCCTGAATAAATAATATTAATTTTTCATGAACTAATATTCACTGAACCCATATTCATAATAATACCAGATTCTTTCTTTGTCAAGTTTAATTGGCAGATTTTTCTGTTTATCTACTGAGAGATTAAATAGAAAATGAGATTCCCGTTCTTAGTTCTCATATTTCCAGATAATAATAATCATTAAAGCTTAACAACAGGTTACTGGTTATGGAAATGAACTACTGGGAAAAAAAGATGTAAAATTTTTTAGAATATGTTATCTTTAAGAGGTTAATATCAGCAGGAGGAGTAATAGATTTTTAATGTCTCATTATCAATATGATGTTATTGTTATCGGTGGCGGACATGCCGGTTGTGAGGCAGCACTGGCTGCTGCCCGCCGTGGTGCCAAAACATTGCTGGTTACCTCCAATGTGGACAACATTGCCCTCTTACCCTGTAATCCTTCTATAGGTGGTCCAGGGAAAGGTCATGTAGCAAGAGAAATTGATGCCTTAGGCGGAGAATTAGCCAAAAATACTGACAAGACTACCTTGCATATTCGCATGCTCAACACCAGCAAAGGACCAGCTATGTGGGCCTTAAGAGCCCAAGTTGATAAAAATAGATACAAAGAGGAAATGATTCATACCATTCAAAATCAACCTAATCTATCTTTAGTTCAAGAAATGGTTGGTCAGTTACTGATTAGCGATAATAAAATGGAGGGTATAGTCACCCAAAGTGGATTGTCATTTCATTCTCCCACTGTTATTTTAACGGTAGGAACATTTCTAAATGGAATGATTTATATTGGAAAAATACGGTATAGTGCCGGGCGAGCTGGAGAGATAGCTTCCCTTGCCCTTGCCAATCAACTAAAAGCATTAGATTTTAAAACGACTCGCTTTAACACCTGTACCCCTCCTCGCATAGATAGGCGAAGTATCGATTTTTCTGATTTAGCTGAACAACAAAGTGCCAGTGAACCACTTGCCTTCTCCTATGAATCGGAAAAGAAAATCTATAATAAATATAAGGTCTACGTTACCAGAACCAATGACCAAACCCAACAGGTAATAGAAAAATATCTAACCCAAGTTCCCTTAATCAATGGAACAATAGACAGTGCTCCTACCAGATATTGTCCCTCTATTGAGGATAAGGTTATTCGTTTCCCTCAGCATAAGTCCCATCAATTATTTCTTGAGCCAGAAAGTGAAACCACGGAAGAGATTTACCTGCAGGGTTTTTTTACCAGTCTTCCTCCCTTAGCCCAGCAGGAAGCCTTATCTACTATCAAGGGCTTGGAAAATTGCCAGATAATACGTTATGGATATGCCATTGAATATGATGTTATTCTTCCCTATCAACTAAAATATTCTTTAGAAACTAAAAAAATCAAGGGATTATTCTTAGCAGGACAGATAAACGGAACCTCCGGCTATGAAGAGGCCGCTGAACAAGGACTTATTGCTGGAATAAATGCGGTACAGTTTTTAACTCATCAAGAACCATTTATTCTTGATCGTTCCCAGGCTTATATTGCGGTAGAGATAGATGACCTGGTGACTAAAAGCGTTACTGAACCGTATCGTTTAAGGACTGGTTTAGCCGAATACCGCCTTTTACTACGCCAGGATAATGCTGATTTAAGATTAACCCCTTATGGTTATAAATATGGATTAATCTCCGAAGAAAGATATCAAAAATTTCTGGCTAAAAAAGAGGCCATAGAAAGAGAAATAGAGCGGCTTCATCAATTAAAAATATACCCCAATGAGTTTACCAATCAGCAACTGGTTAGCTTAAATTCATCTCCCATCCAGAAGCCGGTTACTCTGGCAGATTTAATTACCCGTCCCCAATTAAATTATGCTAATACAGCAATCTTAGATTCAAATAGACCAAAATTGGAGGCAGAAGTTATCAGTCAGGTCGAGATAGAGCTTAAATACTCTGGTTATATTAAAAGACAGGAAGAAGAAGTAAGAAGATTTAAAAAGACTGAAAATTATAAAATACCTGCTGATATTAACTATGATCAGCTGTATGGAATTTCCCACGAAGGGAGGCAAAGGTTTAAGGAAATAAGACCGGTCTCTTTAGGTCAGGCCAAGAGAATTCCAGGCATAACACCTGCTGATATTACTGCCCTACTAATTAACCTGGAAAAAATAAAAAGAGGTAAAAAAAATAAGAGTAAATATACTAATTAAGCTGATGAATTATCTAATTATTATTTCTTAAATGGTCTTTTCACTAAAAAACTTGTTTGCGGGCAGCTTGCAGGGTATTTTGCATAAGCATCATATTAGTAACCGGACCTACGCCACCTGGAACAGGCGTAATTTTAGCAGCAACCTGAGATACTTCCTCAAAATCAACATCACCAACCAGTTTTCCCTCAACTTCGTTAGTTCCCACATCTATTACTACGGTGCCCTCTCTAATCATATCTTTCTTAATCAACCTGGCTACCCCGGCTGCCGCTACTACTACATCTCCTTTCTGGGTGAAAGAAGCAAGATTCTTTGTTCTGGAATGACAGATAGTTACCGTGGCATTGGCCTGAGGCTGTTTTAAGAGTAAAATGAGTGCTAGTGGTTTTCCTACCACACTACTTCTCCCTACAATGACCACATGTTTGCCTTCTACCTCAATCTTTTCCCTCTTTAATATCTCAAAAACAGCATTAGGGGTACAAGGTAAAAAATCAGGATTCCCCATAGCTAATTTACCCATGTTAATGGGGTTAAAACAATCTACATCCTTGACGGGAGATAATGCTTCCCTGATTTTGTCTTCCTTAATATGATCAGGTAAGGGAGTTTGGACTATTATCCCATGAACTGCCTCATTTTGGTTCAACTCTTGTAATAGGGCTAACAATTTATCTTCAGTAGTTTCGGTAGCAAGAGAATGCTTCCCAAACTCAATATTGACCTTCTGGCAATTTTTCTCAATCATACGCACATAAAACAAGGAAGCTGGATCTTCCCCTAAAATAATCACCGAAAGTCTGGGTTTTACCCCCGTTTTCTGAAAGAATTGAATTGATGCTAACTTTAACTCATTTTCTAAAGCATCGGCAATAGTCTTTCCCTTAATGATATTACTTTCTTGATTCATTACCTAATCTCCTGTTTTCTATATTCATTTTTACATTATTCTTTTTACAGCCATATTTGGCTATCCGAATGATAGAGATGAGCTGATGTCTTACTTATAGAAATATTTAATATATTTAATATATTGACACCACTTTATTCGGCCATGAGTAAAAAACTGTTTTTAACAGATTAATATAGATGCCTTGGATACTGAGTATATGAATTAGTTTATTATGGTAAGTAATTTAACGGATTAACCGGCTTACCTTTTTCCCTAATTTCAAAATGGAGATGAGAACCAGTAGCATTACCGGTAGCACCCACTCGAGCAATAATATCTCCCTTGTTTACAGTTTGCCCTACTTTTACTAAATTAGCTGAATTATGAGCATATACAGTAGAATAACCATCTCGATGGTCAATGATTATAGTATAACCATAGCCATTAATATAACCGTTAAAGCTTACCTTACCACTTTCCGCGGCTCTGATAGAAGCACCGCTATTAGCATCAATATCCAGGCCAGTATGATAATCACGTCTTCCACCTAAAGTTCTTACTCCAAAGTGAGAAGTAATTAATCCTTTTAGTGGCCAGATAAAAGAAAGAGAAGAAGATGGGGAATAATTTCGGGCGTTGGGTATGACTAATTTTTGCCCTACATAAATTCTGCTGGTTTCCGAAATACGATTAGCACTGGTAATAGACTGCAAACTAACCTGATATTTTCTGGAAATTTCCCAGAGAGTCTCACCTTTTTGGACATAATGGACCACATCTTTAGTCTGAACTTCCTCTTTTGCTACACTTGATTTGCCTGCCACCTGCTCAGTAGCTAAAGCAGTAACCGGGATATTCAATTTTTGACCAATAGCAAGTTGAGTAATATTTTCCAGCTGATTTATATTAATAATTTCATGCATTCTGACCCCAAATTTTTGGGCAATATTCCAGAGTGTATCACCCTTAACCACAGTATATTCAACAGTTTTTGTTTTTACATTATTTCCCCCCATAGCCGGTATTTCCAATTTCTGTCCCACTGATAGGATATCTTTATTGGTCAAATAATTAACAGCCACTATGCCTTCCATTGATACCCCATATTGTTGGGCAATAGTCCATAAGGTATCCCCTGGCTTAACAGTATAATAAACCGGCTCTTGTTCTACTTGGGGGGAGTCTGGTTCTATACTGGACTTGTTCTGTTCTGCCACTTCCATAGGAACTATTTCCGTTGCAGATTGTTCACTAACCTTTATTTTTAATCTTTGCCCAGGATAAACATAATCTTTGGGGGAGATTTGATTAAGTTGACAGATAGTCTCCATTGGAATACGGTATTTCTGAGCAATAAGGGAAATACTCTCTCCATATTCCACAATATGTTCCACCCAGTTGTCCTCAGATTCTTTCTCAGTATTTTCTATCTGTTTGGACTTATCATCTGTTTGTTTGGTTCCCAGAGGAATCTTAATAATTTGGCCAATTGATAACTTCTCCGTATTTTCTAACTCATTCACCTGGGATAGTTCTTTCAGAGAAACCTGATAATGCTGAGCAATAGTCCATAAATTTTCACCTGGCTTTACCTCATAACTGATCTCCTTAACCGATTCCTGGAACTCTTCATTTATGCTACTGGTTATCTCCTTTAAATTAGTTCTCTCACTTTCGAAAGAAAGATCTACTGGTTTTGAATCATTATCTTTAGCTATATCCTCTTTACTATTACTTATAGGAACCTTAATCTGCTGACCAATATATAAAGAATCAGGTTTTGCTAATTCATTTACCCGAGAAAGCTCATCTAATGATAGGCGATACTGTTGGGCAATATCCCAAAGACTTTCTCCCTTTTGAACAGTATGAATAACGGTAGAGACTGACTCACTTTGATGGGAATCTTTAGTTTCATTTTGGGGAATTTTTATTAATAGACCGGGTAGTAATAGCTCTTTTTCATCTATATTATTTGCTTCGGTAACTTCTTGAATGGACAACTGAAATTGCCTGGCAATTGACCATAGACAATCACCCTCTTTTATCTCATACTCTATATATTCCTGGGCTAACACAATTACCGGACAATTTACCAATAAAAGTGTGAGTAAGACGAGCAAGAAAGTTACTCTTAGCCAGGCTTTGTAGATAAAAGCATGATTTGGCTCATCACTCATTATTAACACCTATAAATTTTATTTATTTTCTAGGAGTATCACCAGCTGGGCTAATATTTCTTATAGAAGTAGAAAAAAAATCTAGCTATAAATAATATAATATATATTTATAATTCTTTCTAATACTAATAGCTAATAGGCGGTTTTTGATAGTTTATAATGGTATAATTTTATTCTGGCATAATTTTTTAATATCGCAGTCCTGATAAATTCTGATACTATAAAATTACCAATAATGATTTATTGTTTTTTCCATTATATTACATCTTATAAAAAAATTGCAAGAAATTTTCTAAAAAAATTATTTACTTATATATGTGTCATTGTCCATAATTACAAATTGCAAGATATTCAGGGGAGGTATCCCCTGAAACCCCTCAATTATCAGTATTGAGTATTTAGTATTTAGTTTAAATGATAGTTAATAAATAATTTGTACTATTAAGGTACTATTAATTATTAAGTCTCTTTTGTTTATTATTTCTATGCTTTATATTATTTATATTATTTATTACGAAGTTGCTGCTCTAAAAAGGCATCAATTGCCTCTTTTTTAAAACGCCAAATTCTACCAATCTTTATAGCTGGTATCTTTTCTTCTCTAGCCCATTGATAGATAGTTAGTGGTTTAACTTGGAGATATTCTGCAACTTGTTTTGCGGTCAGGTATTCTTCCATTATTTTTTCCTCCTTTTAATATAATGTTCAATTAGAATTAGAAAACCAATTTATCAGAAACTCTTCTTTTCTGGAATAGTTTATTCACTTGAAAAGTCCTTTAAAAACATTTTATTGTTTTTTTATAGTATTGTCAATTTTCTGGTCTATCTTTTTATCTTTAAATATAATTCAGTTAATTTTTATAGATTATTTGATATATGAGATAAGAACGCATAACCTTTTTAATATGTTCAGAAGTTTCTGCATAGGGAATATTCTCAACAAAGATATCAAGGTCCTTAATATCCATATTTTCTAACCATCGATCGGTAATCCCGGGTCCAGCATTATATCCAGAAACAATAAGATAAGTATTTTTATCAAATCTTTCCTGTAAGTACTGTAAATACCAACCGCCAAATTTGATATTAACCTCTGGATTAAAAAGTAAATCATATTCAAATTCCTGGTAATTAAGCTTTTGGGCAATCCAATCACCGGTGGAGAACATAATCTGCATCAATCCTCTTGCACCAGCTTTTGATTCACTATAGGGATTAAAGTGACTTTCCTCTCTGATAGTAGCCCAGATGAGATAAGGATCCAGATAGTAGTGAGCAGCTATTTTTTTCACCAGAGAATAATAGTAAGTAGGAAAGGTATATTCCCAAATCACCAGAGGTATTTGTTCTTTATTATTAATTAAAAAATAATTAAACAATATCTGGGCATGGGAGAGGGAGCGGTAATATTCTTCAGCTTCTGCATATGCTTTAGTAAGTAAAAACTGTAAATAGATATTATTAGGTCCCGGTTTAAGGGCATAACTTATCTCCAAAATTGATTCTTGATAGAGTCCTACAATGAGCAATAGTTCAGCCTTATAGGAGGACAATTGAGCAACCCTATCTTTGGGAAAATAATCTTTTTTTAATTCCTCCTGGGAAATTTTTTTGCTTTGGGCAACAATACTTTCTAAATCATAATACGACTTTCTTATCTCAACAGGAATACGAAAGGAATAGTAACTGTCTGGATATTGTTTTATCAGTCTTTCATACCATGCTACTCCTTTATTTTCATCTAAGGGATATAATAATTTACCCATCCAATATATTGCATCATCAACTCTTTCACTCTGGGGGAAATATTCATAAATAAATTGATAATATGCCAGCGCTTCTTTTATTAAATTCTTATCAGTATAATAACGAGCTAATAGCCAGGCCGCTTCCTGGGCTGGTGCTGATTGAGGATATTCAGAAAGCAATTGATTTAGTATCTTAATTCCCTCTTCTTCCTTATTTTGTAAAAACTCTATTTCTGATAAACGTAAAAAGGAAGCTTGAGCAAAATAACTTTCTGGATATTGTTCAATTATCTGATCATATTTCATGCCAGCCAGATTACGATTCCCGGTAGATAGTAAGGCACCGGCATAGAGATATAAAGTCCTCACTATGATTTCTTCCTGAACAAAATTTTCTAAGATATAAAGACACTGGTCAATTGCCCTTTCGTATTCGCCTTGATAATAAATAGCTCTGGCTTTTTGGTAATTCACCTGCGCTAAGTCAACCTGATGAGCATATTTAGCTATTATTTCCTCATAAAACAGTTCTGCTGCTTTGTAATGACCATAGTTAAATAAAATTTCGGCGCAAAATAAGGACAAATCGGGCGGCATCTCAAGACCTTTTTTGTCTTTAGCTATTTGAAATCTACTTACCAATAAATTTTCCAGCATTGAGATTCGCTCTCGCTCATAACGGTTTTCAATTAACTCCTTTAGAAGAAGCAAAGAGTCAAGAAATTGTCCTTCTTCCCACAAAACATCACTCATTTTAGAGAGAGCTTTTGCTTTTAATTTTTCTTCCTGGGAAATTTCTACTACCAAACGACCCTCCCTCAAAAATTGCTCCCATTGATTATTATTTAGATAGAGTAAGGCCAGTTGGTAGTGAACTAAGGGGATTATTGCACTTTCTGGATATTCTTCTATGAGTTTTTGAAATGATTGTTGGGCATTACTGGTGTCTTTACTATTTAAATAACAATTCCCTAACAAATAAATAGCATACTCCTGCAGCAAAGGCACTTCAGTAATAAGGTCTTGGTAGACTCTAAGAGCAGAATCCCATCGTTGCAGTTTCTCAAAACATTGTCCTTTTAATAATTGGCTCTTTAGGTAAAGGGGAAGATATAAATTACTGTATTCAATTTTTTCTAATTCCCCTATAGCCTGAGCAAAGTGCCCGTTTTCAAAATAGGAAAGTGCATTATTAAAATAAGCATTCTGAGCCGGGAAACTATCTTCTTGCTCTAATAGATAGGAAAGCTGAAATATTTTTAGCTGTTTTTCGCTCCTATCATCCCAGGATTGGGCATAGACACAAGAAGTTACTGTTACCAGAATTAAAAAAATAATCAGCAAGGATAATATTAATAGTTTTAACTCAATTCTGGAAGATAAACTATCTTTAAGCATAACTCTATTTTATTATTATTTTATAGTATTTGCAAAATCCCGACCTAATTTTCTTTTTGAAATCTCTCCAGCAATGTTAAAACATAGTCCATCTCTTGCTGGTTACTGATAGTAAAACGGATATAATGCTCATCAAGACCAGAAAACTCTTCTCCCCAGGCTGCAAAGGTGTAGACACCCTCTTTTCTTAAATATTGCCATACTTTTTTAGTATTTTCCAGACTAACAAAATCAGCCAGCACAAAATTAGCTCGAGAAGAAAACACCATAATGCCCATCTGCTGTAAGCCATTGATAAATTGGTCTCTTACTCTTGCTATTTCTTCCCATATTCCCTGGAAATAAGCTAAATACTTTAATACCTTAATGCCTGCCATTTCCGCCATTTTATTTACTCTAAAATGCTGGCAATAATAAGCTATCTTAGCTATGTTCCTTGTTGAGGAAACGGCAAACCCTAATCTAAAACCTGCTAAGCCAAAATTTTTGGAAAAACTACGAGAGATAACCAGATTAGGATATTCTTGTATTAAATCTACTACCGATTCACCCAGATACTCATAGTTACACTCATCAACTGCCACTATAGCAGAACCAGAGGTGATGGCTAATATTTTTTTAATCTCATCTCTGGCAATAGAACTACCAGTAGGATTATTGGGGTTACAAATCCAGATAAGGCTTGCCTTTTTTAAATCCTGCTCACTGTAATTCAATTGATAATGATAATCCTGTAA
Organism: Candidatus Atribacteria bacterium UBA6794; assembly: GCA_002452835.1. Lineage (GTDB taxonomy): Bacteria > Atribacterota > Phoenicimicrobiia > Phoenicimicrobiales > Stramentimicrobiaceae > Oleihabitans. The sequence continues at coordinate 28,175 of DKFO01000072.1, forward strand.
ACAGGGAACCAATTGATGGTGGAATCCATTACGTTTGGCACTAACTTCATACTGAGAAAAGGTAGGGACAGGAATGAGAATTAATTGACTGCCAAATGCTCTGGTAACTGATTCAATTACCTCATCCGAACCATTGGTAGGCAGGATACTCTCTGGAGTAACCCCTACGTACTCTGCTAATTTATTAGAAAGAGCTCGGTAATAACCTCCACTGGGATATTCATTCATAAAGTGCAGTTCTTCGGATAACTCCTTTAAGAACTCCGGAGGTAAAGGATATTTTAAACAGGAATGCTCTAAATGAATTGATTTGTTAATCTTATCTTTTCTCATTATTTTTTATTCTCCCATCCTGGAAAAGCTAATCTATCTTCCAGTATATTTAAAAGTTTGCTTACCAAGGAAACCAGGGCTAAATAAATTACTCCAATTACTAAAAAAACTTCTGTATAGGCAAAATATCGGGAAGCAACAATTTTCCCTGCTCCGGTTAATTCAATACAGGTCACCATAAAAGCCAGGGAAGAATATTTTATCAGGTAGATAATCTCATTAGAACAACCGGGAATTGCCCTACGCAGAGCCTGTGGTAAGACGATATTTAAAACAGCACTTATTTTACTCATTCCCAGAGCTTGAGCCGCCAGTATCTGTCCACTCTTTACTGACTGAATGGCTCCTCGAATATATTCGGCATGATAGGCACTGCTGCAGAGGATAAATCCGATAACTGAAGCCACAAAAGGTGATAAATAAATCCCTAAGGAGGGAAGCCCATAATAGAGGATAAATAGTTGAATTAAAAGTGGGGTTCCTCTGAAAAACACAATATAAGCTTTACAGAAAAAGGATACTATAATATTTCCATACACTCGACCCACTGCTATTACAATACCAACTACTAACCCTATTGGGATTGACCAGCAGACTAATTTTATGGTCATCAAAAATCCTTCCTGTAGGGCAGGAAACAATATTTCCAGAAAGAATTGCCAGTTAATCATCGTTTATGATACCCTTTTATATCCCCATATAATTCAGTTAATTTGAACAAAAATTTCCTGGTTCGTTCATATTCAGGTTGATAAAACAACTTTTCTGGTGGGCCACTTTCCAAGATTCTTCCCCTTTCTAGAAAAATAATTTCATCAGCTACCGAACGAGCAAAACCCATCTCATGGGTTACCACCACCATAGTCATACCTTCTTGAGCCAATTTCTGCATAACACCCAGGACCTCACCAATTAATTCTGGATCGAGTGCTGAGGTTGGCTCATCGAAAAGCATTACTTCAGGGTCCATAGCCAAAGCCCTGGCGATAGAAACACGCTGTTTTTGTCCCCCTGATAACTCTGCCGGGTATAAAAAAGCCTGTTTTACTAAACCTACTTTTTGCAACTCTGACATAGCTTTATCTCGGGCTTCCTGTTTTTTCATTCCTTTCACCTTAATTAAGGCAATCTCTACATTACTTACTGCATTGAGATGGTCAAATAAATTAAAATCTTGAAAAACCATGCCAATTTTTTGACGAAATTGATTAATCTGCCGGGCATTATGATGATTTACCTCCTGGCCTCTTAACCAGATAGTCCCTTTATCGGGAATAGTTAATTGATTGATGCACCTCAAAAGGGTACTTTTACCCATCCCTGAGGGTCCGATAATTACTTTTGTTTCTCCCTTATGTACCTCAAAGGAAATTCCCTTTAAAACCTCTTTATCCCCAAATGATTTATGAATATCTTTAACTTGTAAGATTAATTCTTTGTTTTTTGGCATTTTCTGTTCCTTTTATTTTTCAAATCCTGGCATCCTGACTTTTTCTTCTAAGAGATGTAATAGTTTCATTCCTGAATAAGATAATAGGAGAAAAATAATGGCACAGGTCAGGTAAATAGGCATAGGAAGGTAAGTTCGGGAGGCAATAAAATTACCTCTGGTAAGTATTTCCATTACCCCTATAGCGTAGGTTATGGCTGACTCGGTAAGCATAGCTGGATATTCATTAGACCAACCTGGGATAGAAATTCGCAAGGCCTGGGGCAAAATAATATTCCAGATAGCCTTCCCTTTGCTCATACCCAGAGAATAGGCAGCCATTAGTTGTCCCTTTCCTAGAGACTGGATACTTCCTCTAAAAATCTGGGACTGATAGGCAGAACTACGCAAACCTAATACCAGTACAGCAGCCATAAAAGCAGTTAAATTTAAACCAATCATAGTAAATAAACCATAATAGAAGAGAAATAACAATACCAGTATTGGTAATCCTCGAAAAAACCAGACATAAATAGCAATAATTTTTTTTATCCAGGAAGAAGCAAAGACCTGTCCTATAGCCAGGGGTACCCCGATAATAAAACCCAAAAATAGTGCACTTAGCACCAAGCCTAAGGTCGTGATAATTCCCTGCAATAAGAAAGGTAGTGCTTCATAAACTACCATTAAATTTTCCATTGCCTATACCTGTTTATCAAATGTTTGTTTGGTGTTATTATTTTTACTCAACTTGACATGAAACTGGGGATACAAATTATTAGCTATTAAATAATTTATATCCCCACATAATTTATATTTCTCAATAATAAATATTTTATTTTTTGATTATTTCATTATTCAGCCTGGAAATATTTAGCCTTTAACTCTTCCCATTTTGGGGAATTCATAATACGTGTTAAACCTTCATTAATTAATGCTAATAATTCAGTATCTTCTTTCCTTACCGCCACACCATATTCTTCACCAGTTTTAATAGTTCCAATTATCTTAATGGCCATTCCCTTTCGTATCGCATCTTCTACCATAACATCATCCATCATGGCAGCGTCAATTCTGCCATTCAGAAGATCCTGTACTGCTAAAGAAAAGCCATCATATAATTTTAGTCTTTCTTTGGGAAACAAACCAGGAGTAATTAGATTATCTTCAATCCACATATGAGCGGTACATCCTCTCTGGGTTCCCAGTAGATAATCACCCATGAAAACTGCAATAGCATTTAGATTAGAGTCTTGAGTCACACAGATGGCCTGATCTATAGACCAATAGGGAATAGAAAAATTCACTTTTTCCTTCCTCTCTTCGGTAATACTCATGCCGGAAAAGATCAGGTCAATCTTTTTAGTCAACAGACTGGTTACAATCCCATCCCAGGCGGTAGGCTGATGGATAACTTCAAAACCCAACTCCTGGGCAATCCAGTTTAAGGCTTCTACATCAAAACCAGCAGGATTACCTTTTTCATCAATATAGGCATGTGGAGGGTAATCAGCGTCAATACCATTAACATAAACTTTCTTTTCCTGGGCTATACCTGTTCCAATCAAGCACGTTACGAAAATTACCAAACAAAATACAATTGAAATAATCCTTTTATTTTTTATCATCAAAATTCCTCCTTTATTTATTTTTTTATTTATTTTTCTTTAACTTTTCTAATACCAGTTGATAACCGTCAGCACCATAATTTAAACATTTTTTTACTCTACTAATAGTTGCTGAGCTGGCCCCAGTCTTTTTGGCAATATCCTCATAAATAAAACCTTCCTTCAACATACGGGCAACTTCTAATCGCTGACTTAATTCCTGTATCTCATTAATAGTTGCCACATCCTCAAAAAAGCGATAGCACTCCTCCCTATTTTCTAAAAGTAAAATTGCTTTAAATAATTGATCGGTCATTTCATTTCGCCAGCGTGGATAGCTATTCATAATGATTTACCTCTCAATCTTTATATCTAAGATATTCAGGGGACTCCGCCCCCTGAAACCTCTCATCATCACCCTCACCTTACCTCTCCCTTCTAAGGGAGAGGAATGAGGAGCAAATTCAGTAATAAGTAAGCAGTAATAAGTAATAGGCAAACTAAATGCCAGATACTAACGACCAACGACTAACAACCAGCGATTAATTTTGACGATATACGTTATACGTAATAATACGGTTACTATTTTGTTTGTCATTGCGAGGAGCGAAGCGACGAAGCAATCTCATCCACTTATACCCGTAGTATTAATGAAAAGTGGTCAGTTATTGGTTCTAAGTTACAAGACCAAAGATACAGGTATAATAGCATGAGCTTGCCACGCCTGCCCCTAAACTAATGTTTAGAGGCAGGCTCGCAATGACCTTTGGCTTTGGTAGTTTATCTTATATAGTATCGAAATTGCTAAGCAATTATTATATTCAGGGGAGGTATCCCCTGAAACCCCTCAATTATCAGTATTGAGTATCTAGTATTCAGTATATAGTGTAAATTTTAGTTAAAAATAAAGAAAAATATATTCAGAGAAATACTACCTTGTTTTACAAATAAGATATTCCAGGGGAAAAATTCCCCTCTTAAAAGGGGTTTCCCGAAGGGATGGGGTGTTCCCCTTAAGAACCCCGGATTATATAACATAAAACTCAATATAAATTATTCTCTTTATTATTTTATTTAATATTTTATCTTTGATATCTTTGTTGATATATTTAACTATAGGGCATCGGTATTGTATTGACTCTTTAAATTCAAAATTTAGACAGCCTTAGATATACTTTATTACATTAAATCATTAATTAATTAATACTGTAGCAGATTATAACATGGCCTTAACAGATTGTCAACTCACCTGAAACAGTGGATAAAATTTACTACTTTAATTATTTTGAATTATTGCAAGCATCCTACTTTATCATTGGAAACTAATGAAAAGGTAAATTGAGCGGAATTATTTTTATGGACTTTGATTTGCTATGAGTCTCTGATAAAGGCTTAGCATCTGGTCGGATACGTTATCAATACTGTAACGTTGCACTGTATGTAAGGCATTTTCCGATAATTTTTGTCTTAAATCCTTATTCTGAATAAGGTTCTCCAGCTCTCTGGCAAAATGAGCTATATCATCATCTACTAATATTCCATCAACACCATCAGTAATAATGTCAATTGCTCCAGGAGCCTTTACCGCCAGAACCGGAAGTCCAGAAGCTAACGCCTCAATAATTACTATACCAAAGGTTTCGGAAGTGGAGCTAAAGGCAAATATATCTGAAATCTGATAGTAATACTTAACTTTTTCTCTATCCACTGCACCAACAAATTTTACCTTTTCAGTTAAGTTTAAAGAATCTACCAAATTTTTTAACTGTCCTACTGCGTTGCCCTCTCCTACTAATATAAACCGAAAATTATTAATTTTTTTATTTTTGATAATTGCTAAAGCCTTAATTATCTTATCTATATTCTTTTCTAAAGATACTCTCCCTACATATAGTAGTACTACCTCACCTGGGGTTAAATTAAGTTCTTCTTTTAGCCGGTTACATTGCTCATCATTTTTTTGGCGGAAAACGGCAATATCAATGGCATTGGGAATAACCACAATTTCTTTTTTAATACTATAATGACTGATTAGGTCTTTCATGGATTGTGAGGGAGTGGTTATCACATTTACTTTATCAGCTAAGTTAAAAATAATTATTCGGATAGCCTCATTGGTAATAAATTGAGGAATGGGAGACATATAATAGCTATAACGTTCATATTGAGTATGGATAGTTAATACTTTAGGTATCTTCAGTTTGGCAGCATACATTATAGCCGGCATACTTAACACAAAGGGATGATGGAGATGAATAATGTCTGGATTAAAACTGGTTATAACCTGACTGGCCTTAAGAGATAAAGGAATAGCAATGGGGTATTTTACTTTATGGGTTAAATTAATAGATTGGTAGCGGAATACATTTTTCTCTTCATCCTGATAATTATTTACTTTTGGCGCAAAAATATAAGTTTCATGACCCTTTCTTTCATAAGCCTCTTTTAAGGAGACAATACTACTGACTACCCCATTGATTAAGGGCTTGTAACAATTGGTAAAAAAAGCTATCTTCATATATTCTTATTCACCTTGTTCCTTACTAACGAGTTAAAATATAATTCTAAATGTAATTCTAAATATAATTAACTGCCAGTTTATTGGCTATTCTTCATTATTTTTTCCCAGCTGTCTCGCAAGGAGACAATCCGATTGAATACTAAATGGTCCGCTCGAGAGTCCGTATCCACACAAAAATATCCTTTTCGCATAAACTGAAACTTTTCTCCAGCTACTGCACTTTTTAAACTGGGCTCTACCAGACTGTCATTTAATATTTCCACTGATTTTGGATTTAATTGTTTGATGAAATAATGATCATCTTCCTGGTCGGTTTGGTCTTCTTCCTTATTATTATCAAGTAATAGATAATCATACAAGCGTATTTCGGCCTTCAAGGCAAATTTAGCAGAAACCCAGTGTAAAGTACTCTTCACTCTTCGTTCTGCTCCCGGTCTTCCACTTCTGGTCTCCGGAGCATAAATACAATGCACCTCTTTGACCTCACCAGTTATCTCATCACGCACAAAATTAGTACATTTAATTATATAAGCATTCTTTAGTCTAACCTCACCTCCTGGTGACAATCGAAAATATTTTTTGGGAGGTTGTTCATGAAAATCTTCTCTTTCGATATATAATTCTTTAGTAAAAGGTACTTTACGGCTACCAGCTTCGGCATCTTCTGGATTATTTTCACAGTCCATTTCCTCTATTAAATCTGCTGGATAATTATCAATAATTAATTTTAAGGGATTTAGTACTGCCATTACTCTGGGGGCCTTTTTATTTAAATCTTCTCTGATACAATGCTCTAAAAAACGTATATCTACCACACTGTTAGTCTTGGCTACTCCAATACGTTCACAAAAATTCCTGATGGCCTCTGGGGTATAACCTCTTCTCCTTAAACCGGAAATAGTGGGCAGACGAGGATCATCCCAGCCTGAGACATAACCCCCCTCTACCAGGAAACGCAGTTTTCGTTTACTCATGACTGTATTACTTAAATTTAAACGGGCAAATTCAATCTGCTGAGGTGGCTCTGGAAAATGTAAACTACTAAGAACCCAATCATATAAAGGACGATGATCTTCAAATTCTAAAGTACATACCGAATGAGTAATACCTTCATAATAATCTTCCAGAGGATGGGCATAATCATACATAGGATAAATACACCATTTAGCACCAGTTCTGTGATGAGATTTTTTTATTATCCGGTAAAGTACCGGGTCACGCATATTTAAATTGGGAGAACTCATATCAATCTTAGCCCTGAGCACTCGAGTGCCATCTTCAAATTTACCCTCTCTCATTTGCTGAAATAAGGTCAAGTTTTCTTCAGGAGAGCGATTGCGATAGGGACTTTCTTTCCCCGGTTCAGTAAAGGACCCCCGATATTCTTTAATCTCCTCTGGGCTTAAATCACAAACATAGGCCTTCCCCTCTTTAATTAAGGTCAGGGCATCCTGGTACATTCTTTCAAAATAATCAGAGGCGTAATAAAGACGGTCCCCCCAATCAAAACCTAACCACCGCACATCCTGAATAATTGATTCTATATATTCTCTATCTTCTTTAGAAGGATTAGTATCATCAAAGCGCAGATTACATAAACCGTTATTTTTTTCTGCCAGACCAAAATTTAAACAAATTGATTTGGCATGTCCAATATGTAAATACCCATTAGGCTCTGGCGGAAAACGAAGATGTACTCTACCACCATATTTATTATTTTTGCGGTCCTCATCAATAATAGCCTGGATAAAGTTAACTGGTTCTTTATTAATTATTTCCTTGGTAGGCATCTATTTTATTGTCCCTCCTGGTAATTTTCCTTTACTTTTTCGTTCTCATTAAAAGTATTCAGGGAGGTATCCCCGAACCCTCCTGAAATACAATTCAAGGTAATAATTTACTCACCCTCACCTTACCTCTCCCTTCTAAGGGAGAGGGTTAGGGTAGCTGTTAGCTGTCCATAGTGACTTTTATATTACAACATTTAGTTCAAAAAATCTATGCTTATCTTTTTAAAAGGAAACTTATTAGAGTATTTTTGGTAAGTCTATATCTTTTTTACTTCCCTCCTCCTCTCCCCTCGAGGGAGAGGGTTAGGGTGAGGGGGTCTCTGAGGGATGTTCAATAAAAGTAAATAGATTGGCCTGAGCTTTATAGGTGCCAATAACTTTAACAAAAGTAGTGCATTTATCTAATGCCTTTAAGGCCTCCTGAGTAGCATTATCTGCTAATCCTTTTTCAAAATCCATATAAAAGACATATTCCCAGGGCTTTCTTTTACTGGGTCTTGATTCTAATCTGGTCAAATTAATTTCTCTTAAGGCAAATTCCTTTAAACACCGATAGATAGCACCTGGCACACTTACTACTGCAAAAATAATAGAGGTTTTATTGCTCATTTCCGGGATTTGAGTTTGGGGAGAAAAAACTAGAAAGCGGGTAAAATTGGAGGGATTATCTTCGATACCCTTCTCTAAAATCTGCATGCCATAATAATAGGCCGCTCTACTACTGGCAATACCAGCTGCCTTTAAATCTCCTGATTCCTTGATTTGTTTAATACTACCAGCAGTATCATATACTGGTATAATTTGACATCTGGAGAAATTCCTTAATAAATATTTTTCACATTGCGCCAGGGCTTGGGGGTGAGAATAAATCCTTTCCACTTTCTCCAGTTTAGTATCAGGATGAGTAATGAGACAATGCTCAATTTTTAATATTACCTCACCTATGGCAAATAGATTTTCAGTTAATAATAAATCGTGGACATTATTTATTCCTCCCGTTTGTGAATTTTCAATCGGTAAAACAGCATAATCTGCTATACCTCTCTTGACCATCTCGGCAACCTCTTCAAAACTATTCCCAGATAAAATATCGACAGAAGGTCCAAAATATTGTAAGGCAGCCATCTCACTAAAAGAACCTATCTCTCCCTGTAGTGCTATTTTTTTTCTATACTCATAATCACTCTCTTCCATTATCGCTAACTCCTTTTCTGTATTTTTATATATGGTTAGATTCATGAGCTAATTAACTGATTAACCGGTCATCTTTAGCATCTGTTCTTTAAAATATTTTGCCCTTTCAAAATCTTCTTCTAAGTCAGCTGGATTGTGGGCAATTTTTTCTTTTATCTTATCTAACCAATCTTCTAATTCCACAATAAAATCTATAGTAAACTTACCATTGGTTTGATAAATATCTTTCCAGATGTTAAAGGGGCTGGTAGCAACTCGAGTAATTTCTTGAAAAACATTACCACTTATTTTAAAATATTGATCATTATTATTCTTCTTTACTAATAAGCCCAGCATATTGGACATAATTACGGCAATCAATTGAGGGAGATGACTTACTAAAGCGACAACACAATCATGTTCGGAGGCATCCATCTTTAGCTCTACTGCACCAATCCGACTTATTAGAGAAGACATCTTCTTATGAGCTGAGCTGCTATTTCCTTTTTTGGGAATGACCAGATAAGGTTTCCCCACAAACAAATCAGCGCTGGCATTAGCTATGCCCCCTTTTTCCAAACCAGCTAAAGGATGGCCACCAATGAAGTCGAATTTGTCCGAAAATATCTGCTCGGCTTCAGCCATAATAGCCATTTTAGTACTACCGGTATCAGTAAGCAGGCAGTTTGCTGGTAACCACAATTTTAGTTTGGTTAGCAAGCTTATAATTTCTTTAATTGGAGTAGCAAGAATAACAATATCTGCCCCTTTTACTCCTTCTTCAATATACTCACTTCCCTGGTCAATTGCCCCAGAATGAAGAGCCTTTGCTAAAAACTCAGCACGATCAACACCAAATACGGTCAGGGAACGGTCATTTTTTTTCAAAGCCAAACCAATTGATCCCCCAATTAATCCACAACCAATAATAGTGACATTTTTAAAATCACTCTCCTCCTTCACAGCAAAACTCCTTTACTTTTACTTTATAAGTCATTTTTTCCTTATTAATTATATTTTGAAGCCCTTCTATGGCCAGGATATACCCCAGGTAACCAAAACCCACAATTTGACCGGTACAGGCTGGAGCAGTAACCGAACTGGCCCGAAACTGCTCCCGGGAAAAAACATTAGAGATATGAACCTCAATAATGGGTAGGGAACAATCTTCCAGAGCATCCCTGATGGCAAAACTATAATGAGTATAGGCACCAGGATTAATAACTATGCCGTTTACCCTTCTGGAAAAAGACTGGATAGTATCCACAATTTCTCCCTCATGATTGGTCTGAGTTATTTCCAATTGGATATCCATTTTAAGCGCATACTTTTCCAATCTCTCATTAATTTCTCCCAGGGTAAGAGTACCATAACATTTTTCTTTTCTTTCTCCTAATCGATTTAAATTTGGTCCGTGAATAATTCCGATCTTTAACATATTTTTATTCCTCCTTTCTTTTTTTCTGTAAATATAGCGTTAAAAACATTTGCTACATCCTCTTTCCATATCGGCTGATATAGACCTACTTTCCCAATCGCCTCTGGCAAAACAAAACGTATACCTCCCTTCTTGTTCTTCTTATCGAGTAAAATGGTTTTCCAGAGTTTTTCCAGGTCAAATTCTTCCCAATTTAGTCTCGGGTTAAGTTGGAGTCTTTTGATGATATCTTCAATCTCGTTCATTTCTTTAGTTGGGCAAATATTCTTGTAATGGGCAATTCGTGTTTCCATGATTATCCCGGCTGCCACTGCCTCTCCATGGGTTATATTTTCATAACCACCCATTACTTCTAAAGCATGACCAATACTGTGACCCAGATTTAGATAATATCTCTCTTTCCTCTCCCAGGGGTCCTGAAGCACAATCTCACTTTTTAGTTTTATTGCTCTATTAACCAAGATATTTAGTGCTCTCCTGTTTTTCTTTAATAAAAGATCAATATTCTGTTTAAGCCATTGGAAGAAAGAAGGAGATTGAATAATGGCAATCTTTATTGCTTCTACTAAGCCATTTTTCAAATGCTCAACAGGTAGACTTTCTAAAACAGCAGGGTCAATCAGGATAGCAATAGGTTGATAAAAACTCCCTATAATATTTTTAGCCCGCCAATGGTCAACCGCTACTTTCCCTCCTATACTGCTGTCAATTTGAGCTAACAGAGTGGTAGGTATATGAATTAAAGGAATGCCTCTCATAAAGGTAGCCGCCACAAAACCACCTAAATCACCAATCACTCCTCCACCTAAAGTAATTAGGGTGGTAGATCGATTTACCTGCCCTTGTAATAACTTATCAAATATTTTTTTAGCGGTGGAGATATTTTTATAGTTTTCACCATCAGGAACTAAAATAACCTTAACCGCTACCTTATGATTTAACAAATCAGCAACTAATCGCTTACCATAAAGTTGCTCTAATAAGGGATTGGTTACTAAAACTACTTCTGCTGTTGGTAACAAAGGGATAAGATGGGTCTTAATATCGGCTAATATCCCCGGCCCTATAATCATCTGGCATTGATATTTGCGCTCAAATTGCATGCAGATAGTTTGTATTTTATCTTTCACTAAATCAACCCCTTCCTATTTCCCTTATCTCTTTTATTGTTTGGTTTATTATCTTTTGGTCGGGATAAATATTGGTCCAGAGATAAAAACTCTCCACAGCCTGATATATCAACATCTCTTTGCCATTTATTATTCTATTCCCTCTCTTTTCTGCCCACTGCAGCAAAGGAGTTTTATCAGGATAATAAATTAAATCATAGACAATTAATTGAGGTGGCAATTTAATTTCTTCTGATAATGGATTTTGTCCTGGATAATACCAGCTACCTAAGGGAGTGGCATTTATGAGCAGGTCTGCCTCACTTATTTCTCCCTCCAGAGATGGTCCTGACCATGGGAATATTTTTATTTCACATTGAGGAAAAATGTGCTGAAAGTTTCTTTTTAGCTCTACAGCTCGCCATTCGCTTCTATTAAAGATGGATATCGCTGAACAACGACCTTCTGCCAGAGCATAAACGACAGCCCTGGCGGCACCACCAGCACCTAAAATTAGGGCTTTTTTACCATTAAAGTTAATCCCTCCGTTTTTGCTTAAAGGTTTATGAAAACCAATCCAATCTGTGTTATAACCATATAGTTTCCCATTTTTTCGGACAATGGTATTGATTGCTCCAATTCTCTCTGCGGCCAGGTCATTATTATCAATAAACTGCATAGCATTTTTTTTAAATGGAATGGTAACATTAAGTCCACAAATTCCCAGGGTCCTTGCTCCGGTTATAGCCACCGGTAATTCTTCCCTTTTTATCTGAAAAGGAACATAACAATAATTTAAAGAATAATAACGAATAAATTTATGATGAATGAAAGGTGAGATACTATTTTCGATATGTTCACCCAATAAACCAATTATGGAAATTTTATCAGCCATTAATTTTTCTCCCTAAACTATCTTTGTTTATAGCACTAAATAATTTAATAATTTTTAAAAATAAGCTATTCTTTCTAAATCGAGACATAGGAACCATAAAAACTGCTACCTATTGCTTGAGCTATTGGTTCTAATTCTGAAATCAACTTTTCCAAGCTATCCAAATCTAAAGATTGGGCACCATCACTTAATGCCACTTCTGGATTAGTATGTACTTCAATAATTAGACCATCTGCTCCTGCCGCGATTGCCGCTTTGGACATGGGAGCTACTAACTCTTTTCTTCCGGTCCCATGGCTTGGATCAACAATTACCGGTAAGTGACTTAATTCTTTGAGAGCAGGAATAGCACTTAAGTCCAGGGTATTACGAGTAAAACTTTCAAATGTTCGAATTCCTCTTTCGCACAATATGACCTGTTTATTCCCTTCGCTTAGAATATACTCCGCAGACAAAAGCAATTCTTCAATAGTGGCTGACATACCTCTTTTTAACATAACTGGTTTTTTAATGCGACCCACTTCTTTCAGTAACTCAAAATTTTGCATATTTCTAGCCCCTATCTGAAATATATCGGCATAAGGTGCTACTATATCAATCTGTTCAATAGACATTACTTCGGTAATTATCGATAAGTCATACCTTTGGGCAGCTTCACTCATGATCTTTATTCCTTTTTTACCTAACCCCTGAAAACTATAGGGAGAAGTTCTGGGTTTAAAGACTCCTCCCCTTAATATCTTGACTCCTAAACTACTTATCCTACGAGCAATTTCATTTATCTGCTCTTCGTTCTCAATGGCGCAGGGACCAGCCATAAGAACCATATTCCCCCCACCAATAGTAATATTATTGATGCTAATTGTTGTGGGGGTCTGTTGAAATTCTCTACTGGCCAGTTTATAAGGTTTTAAGACTCTGAGTGCCTCTATTACCCCTGGATAAGAATGAAAAGGGAAAGATGCTAATTTTCTGGTATCCCCAATAATACCGATTACTATTCTTTCTTTTCCTCTACTTATCTGTAAGGTAAAACCAAGCTCTTTTAACTTATCTGTAATTCTCTTTAAATCATGGTCAGTAGAATGACCATCCATTACCAATACCATTTTTTATCACTTCCTTTTTTCTTTATTCTTAGTTCACCAGATATTTTTCTCCATGATTATATTTATGATCTTATGCACTACCTCCTCCACACTTAAATTGGTGGTATCTACTTTTAGCATATAATCTTCATAGACCCTCTTTCTTTTATTGAAAAGAAAGTTGATTTTGCTTAAACTATAATCATCTTTTAAAAGTGGTCTTTGATTTTTTTCCTGGTCTAATCTTTTTTCAATTACCTCCGGGCTACACCAGAGGCAAATTATGATGCCATTCCTGCTTAAATATTTAATATTTTCCAAATAAATCATAGTCCCACCACCAGTAGCAATAACCTTATTTTCTTTTAAAGATAATTCTCGGGCTAATTTATTCTCTTCCTCCCTGAAATAAGTTTCACCATATCTGGAAAAAATATCGGAGATACTCATCCCCTGACGTTCTTCAATTACCTCATCCATATCTATATATTTCATGCCTAACTTCTGGGCTAATTGTTTGGCCACAACACTCTTCCCGGTGGCCATAAATCCGGTAATAATAATATTCTTTTTCATAATTGTGCTATCCTCTGCCTATAGTTCTGATAATTTTCCTTAATTTCCGATAAATAATCTCCAGCAAATTTTTCTAAGAAAGCATTCGCTATCTCCCAGGCTACTATGGCCTCTCCAATTACACTGGCAGCAGGAACAACACAAAAATCAGATCTTTGATAGGTTGCCCTGCTCTCCTTCTGAGTGGCAAAATCAACCGAACGAAGAGGATTAACTAAAGTAGGCACCGGCTTAAGGTAAGCCCTGGTCACTATTGTTTCTCCATTAGTTACTCCACCTTCCAACCCCCCGGCTCGATTAGTTTTTCGGTAATATGGTGATAAACTGTTTTCTGAGCCCTTACTAATAAATATCTCATCATGCACTTTGGAACCCTTCCTTTGCGAGGCTTTTATTCCCTCACCTATTTCTACTGCCTTTACCCCTGGAATACTCATCAAAGCTGAAGCCAAGCGAGCATCCAGACGCCTATCCCACTGCACATAGCTTCCCAAACCAGGGGGGACTCCAGTAGCTATCACCTCAAAAACCCCGCCTAAGGTATCTCCTTCCTGGCGGACCTGGTCAATTTCTCGACACATATCCCGGGAGGCTAATTCATCTGGACAATACACTGCTGAGGAGTTAATTTCAGATTCATTTTTTGGTTGGTAAGAGGTAATACTCCGCCCTTCAATTTGACCAATCCTTAACACATAACCTAAAACGGTTAACTTAAATTCTGCTAAAAATTGTTGGGCTACTGAACCTATAGCAACTCTCATGGCAGTCTGTCGAGCACTGGCTCTTTCTAACACCTCTCTTAAATCGGTAAACCCATATTTAATAGCACCGGCAAAATCGGCATGGCCTGGTCTGGGAATAGTTATAGGGGGTATTTTCTTCTCTGTCCAATTTTGCCAATCTTTGTTTTTTATCATAAGACTGAGTGGGCTACCGATAGTCTTCCTCTCAACCAATCCCGATAATATCTCCACTTGATCCAGCTCGATCTTCATCCTTTCCCCCCGACCATAACCACCCTGGCGTCTTTGCAAATTTAGATTAATCAATTCTTTACTTATGGTAAGACCAGCTGGTAATCCTTCTATAATTCCTAACAAACAAGGGCCATGTGATTCTCCTGCCTCCAAAAATCTTAACATTTATACCATTTTCCTCCTCTTTTACCTTTGAACTATCTTTACTATTGACTTTGTAGTTTTACCACTCCTTAAATTTTATTAATTTAGAGATAATCATTTAATTTATTAGTCACTAATTACCTTTCCTAAGATAGTCTCAAACCCGGGGAAAGAAATCTCTATACACTCTGAATTCTCAATTACTGTTCTACCTCGAGCTAATAAAGCCGCAACAGCCAGAGACATAGCAATACGATGATCATCATAACTGGAGCATACTGCCCCCTGTAAATCAGTAGGACCATTTACTAAAAAACCATCCCCTTTTTCGGTGATATCAGCACCCATCTTTTTTAACTCACTAACGATAGCCTTTATGCGATCAGTCTCTTTTACCCTTAGTTCCCTTGCTCCCCTTACTATTGTTTTACCCTCAGCCTGGGTTGCTACCACCGCCAGCAGAGGTAATTCATCAATAATGAAGGGTATTACTTCTTCATTAATCTCCACTCCCTTTATTTTTGAATAGGCAATCTTTAAATCTGCTCTTGGCTCATTTGATTTTATCTCATAATTGGACCATTCGATTTTAGCACCCATCTTTTTTAATATTTCCAGTAGACCAGTTCGGGTAGGATTCACACCTACCTGTTTAATAATAATCTGGGAATCCTTTAATATACTGGCAGCGGCTATAAAATAAGCAGCAGAAGAAAGGTCTCCAGGGATAAAAATATCAGTACTGTTCAGTTCTGGGCCACCCTTTATGCTAATTTCAAGAGAAGCTTTTTTTATATCAGCCTGCATAAGCTCTAACATCCTCTCAGTATGATCTCGAGAAGGTAAAGTTTCTTTAATAATGGTCTGGTCAGGGGCATAAATTCCAGCCAATAAAAGAGCAGATTTTACCTGGGCACTGGCAACTGGTAGAGTATACTGGATGCCCTGAAGCCTTCTCCCTTTGATAGACAAAGGAGCAAAATTATCATCTACCCTTCCCCAGATTTCAGCTCCCATCAACCGAAGCGGCTCTATTACCCTTTTCATTGGTCTTTTCTTAATAGAGCTATCACCATCCAAAACTGAATAAAAATTCTGGGCACTGAGTAAACCAGTTAAAAGGCGAATGGTAGTTCCAGAATTGCCCACCTCTAATATAACTTCTGACTCCTCTAATCCAGCTAATCCTTTCCCTTTTATTTTTATAAAGTTATCTTCTATTAATTCTATTTCCACACCTAAGTTTTGCAGACACTCTAAAGTTTTCAGACAATCCAGAGAATTCAAAAAATTATATATGCGAGTCTCTCCCTGAGCAATAGACCCTAAAATTAAAGAACGATGTGAGATTGATTTATCTCCAGGAACGAGAATATCTCCGGTTATTTTTTTAACTTGTTGTAACGTAAGTTGCATTTAATTTTTCATCCTTTCTCAATTTTCTAAACTAATCAGGGGAAACCTGACTTATTTCTCGTCCTACTGCCTGAACCAGGGGGACTAATTCTTTCATCAGCTGAGCAAAGGTCTCTACTTTTAAAGTTTGAGCTCCATCACTGAGTGAGCTTTCTGGATCTGGATGAACTTCAATAATTAATCCATCGGCTCCCACCGCTACAGCAGCTTTAGCCAATGGGCTAACCAATTTCCATTTACCGGTGGCATGGCTGGGATCCACTATTACTGGTAAGTGGCTCAACATCTTCAAGGCTGGTACGGCACTCAAATCCAGGGTATGAAGGGTGTAGTTTTCAAAAGTACGAATCCCCCTTTCGCACAATATTACTTCCTGATTTCCTTGAGAAAAAATATATTCGGCTGATATTAACAATTCCTCTATGGTAGCTGATATTCCTCTTTTTAAGAGTACTGGTTTTTTAATTTTGCCTAATTCTTTTAGTAAGACAAAATTCTGCATATTGCGGGCTCCTACCTGTAATATATCTGCATACTGGCTAACCAGATCTACCTGTTCCACTGACATAACCTCAGTCACTACTAAAAGACCGGTCTCTTTGCTAGCCTGAGCTAATAATTTTAATCTTTCTTCATCCAATCCCGGAAAGCCGTAAGGAGAAGTAAGGGATTGAAAAGCACCTCCCCTTAATATCTTTGCTCCTGACGATTTGACCTGACGAGCAGTTTCCAATATTTGTTGTTCGTTCTCTACCATAGAAGGTCCCGCTATTATCACTACTTCTTTCCCTCCAATAGTGACCTCTTTTACCTTAATTACTGTATCCGAAATATTAAATTCTCTACTGACCAATTTGTAAGGTTTTAAGATGGGAATAATTTTTTCTACCCCTTGAAAGGCATACAATGGCACCAAAGAAAGATTGCCAACCTCACCTATCACACCTATGACGATCCGTTCTTCACCATGAGATATATGAACCTGATGTCCCATTTCCTTTAACTTCTCTATCACTTTTTCCACATCAGCTTTATCGGTTTTGCCATTCATGACAATAATCATATTCACTCACTCCTCTTTGAAATTTCAGAAATATCTTCCCTCAAATCTGCTCTTAAAACTTGGGATTCCCTTAAATAGCAATGTTTGATTTCTAATTGACTTTTTTGACTGTTGATAAGAATTAAGATACGAATGCATTGGGGCAAACTTCCCACTACAGGAATTTCCTGGGTATCAAAAAGAGGGACCATTCTCCAACCCAGCTGGCGGGCTGCCTCGGCTGGAAAGGCAGCATTTAAATCAGGGGTCATGCTAAAGAAGATACTCACTATATCAGTAGTATTAAACTGATTTTCTTTCTGCATAGCAAGCAATAATTCTTTGGTCCCCTCCAGAATAGACTCTTTACTATTTGCTTCTACCGTGATTGCTCCTCTTATTCCTCTAACCGTCATAATCTTAACCTCTTTACTTTAGTTATTTTATTGATTTTTCTTTTCCCAATTTACATTTATGATAAATTTATAAAAAGAAATACAAGAAAATAAAAAAAGGACTACCGGTATATAAAAACCTATAGTCCTTTATATATGTTTATATATAAAGATACCATAGGCATCTTCGATGTTTATGCCTATGGTATCTTATTTATTTTCTATTTAGATTGACGATTAAATCATGATACTAAGGCATAAACATCGCCAATAAAATAGAAATAATAATATAAGTTAAAACTAATATTTATTTCTTGGCTCTGTTTCCTTAGCATCTTAAATAGATACCTCTTCCTTTTATTTTTACAAAATCTATCATAAATCTTTACTCATGTCAATAGCAAATTAAATATTTGTACAATAATATTTCCCAAAAATAAAATTTATCAAACTAATATTTGACAAACTTAATCCTTATTGAGTAGCTATAAACTAATACTCTTCGCACTCTTAGAAGGTCTTTTTATTGCATCAATAATCCGAAGTGTTTTTGGAGCGTCAAAAGATTTTATCTTCTTAAAAGACTATGTCAGCCTGTGGTTTTTTGCCAACCCATAAAACTTGGGCTTCGACGATTTCTACTAATTCACCTCCTTCTTGTTCAGTCTCACCACTCTTACCTTATCTTAAATTCAGCCGATAAAGTAGTCCTTCTAAATATTGAATACTCTCTAAAGCTACTCTATTCGATTCCTCAATCGGGGTAGTCAATTCTACCTCTACAGAGAGATAGCCCTCATACCCTACTCTTTCTAAAGCCCTAATGATCCCCTCACCATCTACCTTACCACCACTGCCAGGTACAAAGTGACAATGGATATGGTCAAAGATATCTTCCATATGAATATGGAAAATCTTTTTACCTAATTTCCTTATAACCAAAAAGGGGTTCTCGCTCATTACATACATATGCCCTATATCCAGTAAAATGCCAAAATTATCAGCAGTTACCTCATTCAGGATCCTTTCCATATCCTTCAAGGTACTGATAAGCCGAGGATAGCTTCTACCTATTCTCCCGGCGGCAAAACCGGTAGCCGGGGGTTCCGCTTCGGTAGCTACCTTTATGTCTTTATCAGCCGCATATTTTGCTAACTCCTTAAACCCGGCTATTACTTTCTTCCAGTTTTCTTCGTCTTCTCCCTCGTTTACCAGGTCGAGACCAGGACCGATATTGACGACAGAAGAACCCAGGTCAGAGGCCAGGTCTATTCTCTCTTTTGCAAAATCTACATCCATGGTAGGAGTCCCTCCCTGGACCGCAGAGACTTTAAGATTAAGGGAGTTGAGCTGGGTAAGTAATTTGGTACGACTTTGCTTATCCAGTTCATGAACCGGGTGGGTACGAGCGATCTCCACCCCCTCATATCCTAAACGAGAAACGTGCTTAATCACCTCTGCAAAGGAATGTTTACTATAAGCATTGGAAACAATGGATAATTTCATTATTTTAATTCTCCTCTAATTATTATTTAAAAAATTCTTTTCTAATTTTCAAAGATAATGGCTCCTTCGCTTCCTTCTTTAAAGACTCGGATAGCCTCTTCTGCTTGATCTAAGGAAAAACTTCGGGTAATAACTGGTTCGGCCAGGACCTTCCCAATTTCTAACCAGCGAATTGCCCTTAAGAAATGTTTGGTCAAAAGGGCTACATCTCCACAAATAGTTAACCCCTTTCTAATTACCTGAATTGGGGCAATAGTCGCTTCGGGATAAAGACCGAAGGCCGAAATTCGTCCTTTAGGAGCAGCTAACTCAATAGCCAGAGAAAAACACTCCGGAGAATGGGCAGTTTCAATAACAATATCTACTCCTCTTCCTCCGGTTAAATCCATAACCTCCTTTAGTGGATCTTCTTTGCTGGCATTGATAATGGCCTTTGCTCCTAATTTTTCAGCAATTTCAAATCTCTTTTTATCCCTATCCAGACCTATTACCAAAATCTCGGTAACTCCTGAGGCCAGTAAAGCCTGCAGGTGAAAAAGTCCAATTTTCCCAGGCCCAATAATAGCTGCTGTTTCACCCAAAGCGGGTTTGATATTGGCTAAGGACCTGACTGTTAAGCCCATGGGCTCCAGGCAGGAAGCATTTCTAAAGGAAATATGGTCAGGTAATTTATGAACTAAATCTTGGGGAACAAGAATATATTCAGCAAAGGTACCATTACCGGTAAGACCTAAATGCTCCCAATACTGACACATATTCTTATTTCCCAATTTACAATCGAGGCATTGTCCACAACCCTGTAATGCCTCAAAAGCTACCCGGTCGCCCACCTTAAAACCTTGTACTTCCTTACCAATATCAGCAATAATACCGACTCCTTCATGACCAGGAATAATGGGGATAGGGACTGGCTTCTTCCCTTTGTATTTGTTTTCTAAAAGTGAGATATCGGTACCACAGATGGCACTGGCTTTCATCTGCACCAGGACCTCACCTGAGCCAACCTTGGGTATTTCAACCTCCCTAACTTCATAGGCGTTAGGTGCTTCACTAAATTTTACTAATGCTTTCATAAACTCTCCTCCCTAAAATTTTCAAAGTAAAGTTATAATTTTGGAATTATCTTATATAACCCAATATTTTAGGTAACCATAAGGTTAGAAAAGGCCAATAAGTAACTATTAACAGTGTTACTATCTCGGCAATTAAAAATGGAATAACCGCTCTCGATATTCTTTCTAAAGAAATTTTGGCAATACCACTGGCAACATATAAACATAACCCCACTGGTGGGGTAATTAATCCTATCATTAAATTTAATACTACAATCACCCCAAACATGACCGGATGAACTCCATAAGAAACGGCAATTGGTAAAAAAAGAGGAACTGTAATAATCATGGCTGCCGTCCCTTCCATAAAGGTTCCTAAAAATAAAAGCATAATATTTAAAACCAATAGAAACATAATGGGACTGGAAATATGTTCTTTAAAAATGTTTGCCATCAATTGTGGTACCTGCTCTACGGATAAAAGCCAGTTAAAGATATTGGCACAGGCTATAACTAAAAAAACAACACCGGTAGTTTTGGCAGTAGCAACAAAAACATTATATAAATCTTTCAACTTTAGATTATGATATACTAAAAATCCAATGATTAAGGAATAAACTACCGCTATAGCAGAGGCTTCTGTTGCTGTAAATACACCAGATAGGATTCCGCCTAAAATAATTAAAGGCATCAACAATGGCACAATAGCATTGAGACAAGAGCTGATAAAGTCCTTAAATCCTATTTTCTCCTCTCTTTTTGGATAATTTTTTTTCACAGAAATAATATAGGAAACTACTAATAACGATAATCCTAATAATATGCCCGGGAGAAATCCTGCTAAAAATAAGGCAGCTACCGATTGACCGGATAATAAAGCAAAGATTACCATCGGTATACTGGGAGGAATAATAGGCCCTACCACAGAAGATGAGGCTGTAACAGCGGCACTAAAATCATCATCAAAGCCCTTTTCTTTCATAGCAGGAATTAACATGGAACCAATAGCTGAAGTATCAGCAACCGCTGAACCAGTTATACCGGCAAAGAACATACTGGCAACAATATTAATATGTGATAAACCACCTTTGATATGACCTACAAAAAGGTCAGAAAACTTTACTAATTTAGAAGTTATCCCCGATTTATTCATTAACTCTCCGGCCAGGATAAAGAAAGGAATGGCCATAAAGGGGAATGAATCAATACCGGTAAACATCCTCTGGGCAATGACTAAAAGAGGAATATTTTTCAAATATAATATGGCTATACTGGCAATCCCCAGACAAAAGGCAATGGGAACTCCAATTGCCAGACAAGCTATAAAAACTAAAACACCAATGGTCATTTATTTTCTCCTAAATTTCTTTAGTAATAATTATTTACTTTATTATGCTGATTATTTGTTTGATAGTGGCTAACTACTCTTTAAAAATTGCACTAACGTTAGCACAAAGTAAAGAAATTACTTCGATTGCCATTAATATTGAACCAAAAGTTACCGCTAAATATGGGTAAATCATTGGTATTCCTAAGGCAGGTGATATTTGAATTTTTACCACTCTTAATACATTCAACGATTGAAAAAAAAGGGTCACTAAAAAGAAGAGGACCAATAGATAGGAAATTATTTTTATAAAACTACGGATGGGTATGGGAAAAAGATTTAACACAAAACTTACGTTAACATGTTCCTCATCCCGAAAGGCTATAGCCATACCAATAAAAGCAAACCAAATCATTAAATATCTTGCCATCTCTTCCGTCCAGGGTAACGAGTTATTTAATACATAGCGGAAAAAAACACCTATTGCTACATTACTAACCATTATCGCTAATAAAACAAATACCATATTTTGTTCCATAATCTTAACTATGCGATAGATATTTCTTATTAATTTTGAAAACATAATCATTTTACCTGTTTTTATTTTTTACTTTGGTAGGCAGATGCCCTACCTAATTTTTATGGAAGCGATGTAATGAGATAGGGCATCTACTTTTTTTCTTTATTTCGCTGGTTAAAAACTAATTCTTATTTAATTAAAGCTTTCTGTTCCTCAACTGCTTTTTCTACTGTTTCCAGTGCTTCGTTAATTAAATCAATACTAATTACAGTCTGTAACCATTCAATAACAGGTCCTTGAGTTGCTTCTTTAAATTGATTCAATTCTTCTTCGGTTGGCGCATAGACTTCACACCCATGATCAAGTACTGTTTGTAATCCTACCACATTGGAATTTAGTAATTGCAGACCGCGACCAACACCTGCTGAAATTCTGGCAGAATCTAAGATAATATACTGTAAATCTTCAGGTAAGCTTTTAAAGAATTTGTCATTGATTAAAAACCAGTCTACTCCATAGACATGACCATCAAGAGTGATATATTTCTGGACTTCATAAAGTTTTGCAAAAACGGTAGAAGAAATCGGATTTTCTTGACCATCTACAACCCCAGTCTGTAAAGCAGTATAGGTTTCAGTCCAGGCAATTGGAGTGGGACTGCCCCCTAATGCCTTTATCATATTTACATAAAGAGGAGTTTCCATTACCCTGATCTTTAAACCTTTCACATCTGCTGGACTCTTAATTGGTCTTACATCATTGGTAAAATGTCTGAACCCGACTTCAGCAAAGGCTAAATTTCTCATCCCGGTCTTCTCCAGCATCAATTTGGAAAGTTTGTCACCAAATGGGCCATCCAATACTTTCCAGGCTATTGCTTCTGAAGGGAAGAGATAGGGAATGTCAGTAACCATAGCCTCAGGTAAAAATCCTCCTAATACACCTGAAGCAATACCAGCCTGGACCGTTCCAGCCATAATTGCTTCTACATATTCACGTTCAGCACCAAGGGCGCCTGCTCCATAGACCTGCACTTCTATTCTTCCACCACTTTTAGCATTTACCATATTGGCAAAAAATACACACTGAGCATGCTTCCTGGAAGTTAAAACATCTGTAGCATCAGCATGAGCCAGTTTCAATATGATCGGCTGATCTGCCGCCTGTACTGAAAACACAAAACAACTTAGTACCATTAATATAGCTAACATTAATAATACTGATTTTTTACTAAACATTCTTTTTACCTCCATTTTTTTCTTACTTCTCATTTATTACTTCTTACTTATTGCTTGTTACTATAATTCTCTTTAATCATCACCCCCTTACCTTCTTTTTAATTGTTCTATTTTTTTATTTTCTAGAGAAAACTTCATCAGCAGGGCCAGGCAACAGTATAGATATGCTTACCTCCCTCGGAAGGCCCTTTAAGTAGTTTGTCAATTTCCTCTTTATCTCTCTGGGTCATATATTTTGCTTCTGGCAATACCCCTGGGGGAAATTTCTCCAGGATATCATTATGCAATTTCACAACATAATCCAGATAGGTTTCAATTGCCTTAAAGGCCTTTTCGGCCTTGGCTAAAGATGGTTTCCCCAAAACGCCTTCTGGATAAACTACACACTCAATACCACCACCACCGATATGACTCTGACCAGGAATGGGATAACCATAAATATCTCCGCCTTTATCAATATGTCCTTCTGGTAAAAATCCCCAGGTCTTGGTATCCACTGCATTTTCCATCTGGATAAATTCCGGGAATAAGGCTAAACAGATAGAATTCTCTGCCTCATCACCATGTCGGAAAGGGGTTTCAAATTCACCACCATGGGCTTTATCTTTTAATCCTTCTCCCATAATTTTGGTCACATCCAAAAATATAATAATAGCCGGCACCTGGTACCTCTTCCCCCATTCCTGTATAGCAGAAGGAATGATGTATTCCTGTCCGTGGCTACTCATTATAAGTTGTTTACGAAATCCAGCATTCCAAAAACCAGATATAATGGCTCTCATATAGGCAGAATTTACTTCATCTGGAATAGGCACCGTGCCTTTCTGTCCTAAATGAGAAAAAGGATGAGAAGCAAACCAAACTGGTTCGCTAACGGTACAACCGGTCTTCTGGGCAATTAACTCACACATGCGAGTTACAATGAAAGTATCCTCACCATAAGGCTGGGCATCGCCATGATTTTCGGTAGAACCTAAAGGAATAAGAAGTATATCATTCTTTTTGAGCCTTTCTTCCACATCTTTTTTGGTCATGGTCTGATAATAAATCTTATCCGGCCTTTCCATATGACCCTCTTTGGGAGGTAAGTTCCATTTATTACTCATTATCTCTTTAACTCCTTCTTTTATTTCAATAATATTATTATTCTATTTTTTATTTTTAATATATATATTTTTATGTTTCATCTTTTATTTTCTATGACTTGGTAACTGGGGAGAATAAATCCAGACAAATCGTAATACTTCATCCCCGGTATTTAATATTTTGTGTGCTTTGCCAGGAGGATTATAAATAACAGTGCCCGGGTAAAGATCAATCTCTTCATCCTCAGTAACAAATTTCCCCTGACCGGAAACAAAATACATTACTTCTTCCTGAATATCATGCATGTGCTCGGGAACCATACCACCAGGATAAGTTTCATTTATCCCCATAGCAATGTTTTTAGAACCAACAGTCTTTTCAGAAACCAATATCCAGGAGGTTCTCGGTGGTTCTCTTCGTTCTCCTTTTACATCTTTTATACGAATAACTTTTACCTCAGACATATTTCCCTCCCTAAACATCTGAAATTATCTAATTAATATTCCTCCATTTACATCAAGCGAAATACCGGTAATCCAGTCCGATTTGTCAGAAGATAAAAAGACCGCGGCATCAGCAACATCCTCCGGTAAGCCGTCCTTTAAAATGGCACGGCCAACATTCCAGCTGGCAAAAACCTCTGCCGGATATTGTTTGGTCTGCTCAGTTAGGATAGGACCGGGACAGATGGAATTTGTATAAATACCACTCGGACCCAGTTCCCGGGCTAAGGTCTGGGTAAGACCAATCACCCCAGCCTTTGAAGCAGCATAGTTCACACCAACTCCTGGTCGACCGGTTCTACCCCCTAAAGAAGCAATATTTACAATCTTGCCTCTTTTTTGCTTTTCCATATAGGGAACCACACATTTGCAGCAGATAAAGGTACCATTCAAATTAACATTTATTACCCGATTAAAATCTTCCAGGGACATTTCTTTAATAGGTTTATGTAAAGAAATCCCGGCATTATTCACCAGAATATCAATCTTACCAAACTTCTTATATGCCTCATTCATAGCCTGTTTAATATTCTCTTCATCAGTGACATCAGCTTTAATGGCCATAACCTTATCTCCGGAGGCATCTAATTCCTGGGCAAGATTACTTATTAAATCATATTGAATATCAAAGAGAGCCAGTAAGGCACCTTCTTGAAAAAACTTCTCGGCAATGGCCTTGCCTATCCCTTTCCCGGCACCAGTGACAATTGCTACACAGTCTTTTAGTTGCATTAATATACTCCCTTCTAATTTAAATTTTCCTATCTTTATAAATTTATAATCTCTGAGAACTACCTATTTTAGATAAAATATCATTCAACTTTTCCAAAGTTGGTAAAGCAAGTTCGATCCCTTCTTTTTTTGCCTTTTCTTCTTTCAGAAATTCAATTTCTCCAGGCAAGTAAATTTCGCTAACCCCTTTTACTTTTTTCAATTTTTTAATTGAATCAATATAGCTATCGACTTTAGAAGTAAATTCTGCCAGCTTAAGAAAATATTCTATATTAATAGCCACACAAAAGATGCCTACTCCACATGGCCCTTCTAATTTGTGAAAAGTTTTCACTTCCGGTCCATATTTAGCCCCAGAAAGCATACCAGCTAAAATATCAATAACCATGGCCAGACCAGATCCTTTAGGACCACCAATAGGAAGTAAGGTGCCCTTTAATGCCTCTTCAGGATCGGTGGTCGGATTCCCTTCCGCATCCAGTGCCCATCCTAAGGGAATAGACTTTTTATTTCGCTGAGCCTGTCTGATTTTCCCCCGGGCAACTATACTGGAAGACATATCTAAAATAATTGGCTTTTGTTCTTTAGCAGGAATGGACACCGAAAAGGGATTGGTCCCTATAAAGGGCTCGCTACTTCCCCAGGGAGCAAGGGCAGGAGCAGCATTGGTGGCAGCCAGGCCTATCATACCATTTTGAGAGGCTATCTCTGTATAATACCCTAAGAAACTGATATTATTGGTATTCTGGACAGAGGTGAAGGTAATACCAAATTTCCTTGCCTGCTCAACACTTTTCTCCATAGCCCTTCTTGCCGCTATCTGACCCAATCCATTCCCTCCATCAAGGATAGTAATGGCATTATTTTCTTTAATCACCTTTACTTTAGTAGGTATATTTAACATACCAGCTTGAATACGATCAAAAATGGGAATTAATAAATAGGTTCCGTGAGTAGAAATTCCTCTCATATCTGCCTTTACCAGACAATCAGCAACCAAGGAAGAATCGGCTTCATTTTCTCCATAAGCCTTTAATATTTCAATTGCAATATCTCTCAGCTTTGCCTCATTAATCATCAGTCTTTTCCTCTCTTAAACCTAAGGATTTAAATATCTCATCTAATTTGTTATATTCTACGCTGCTTATTCCCGATTTAAGTGCCTCTGCCTTAACTTTTTCTTTTTGTATTCGGTCTAGAGATTTAGCTAATACCTCTTCACACTCTGCATATCTTACCACCACCATACCATCATCATCTCCTAAGATAAGATCACCAGGATAAACAGTGGCACCACCAAAATTAAGAGGGTAATTGATTAATCCCAGTGTCTTTTTATCCGTTCCTCTAATCGATATTCCTCTACAAAACACTTTAAAACCCTGCTTAATCATGTCTTCCGAATCTCTAACACATCCATCAATAGCCAGCCCTTCCAAGCCTTTGGTCACCGCCTGGGTGGCCATCAAATCACCCCAATAACCATATTCATATAGATTGCCTACTGCAGCAACAATAACATCTCCCTGCTGGGAAATTTCTAAGGCCTTATGTAACATAAGATTATCTCCTGGGGCTGATTGAACAGTAAAGGCTGGACCGCATATCTTCATTCCTCTGGCTAATGGTTTTATCTGGGGGTCTATAAAGCCTTTCTTACCCGAGGCTTCATAGACAGTAGCTACTGAAATATTTCTAAATTTTTCAATTATTTCCTGAGATACCCTTGGTATACTGTTAATAATATGGATCATTTAATTCCCTTTCTTTTTTCTTATTAGTATAATTATTAACACAGTTCTATTGTATTAGTATTTCTAAATAATTAGACTCTTTTCCAGTTTGCTATTATAGTAACCTTCTTTTATTCTGGCCTCATTATTATCAATATGCTCGATGTATTTTTGAATAGCCATCTCTTTATCGGGGGCTGCAATATATTTTAATATCTCTTTATGTTCTTCAATGGCACTGATATTCTTTTTTTTGTCCACACTATCTACCGTCTTATAGGAACAATAGTAACTTCTGTCCATGATATTATTCATCTGATTGGTAAAAATGGAATTATCATAAAGGTTAAAGAAGAGGAGATGGAATTTTTTATCATATTTATGAAAATTTTGGATATCTTTATTCTGTAAACATTCAATCATATGGTCATTATATTCTGAAAGTATGTTTACATGTTCCTGAGTTAAGAAAGGAAATACCCTCTCAAATACATAACGACCAACTACTCTACGATATTCAAATATCTCTGTGAAATATTTTTCTTTAACTTTAGGCACATAATATCCTATGCCCGGTAATTGTTTAATTAGCCCTTCCTGACTCAGGCGATTACAGGCTTCTCTGACCGGGCTGTATCCAATATTGATTTCCTTAGATAATCTTCTCACACTGAGATATTCTCCCTCACATGAATTAATCTTCTTTTTTATCAGGGAATAAGCCTTATCACTCAAAAGTGTAGTCATAAGCTGAAGGCTCCTTTTTATATTAATAACTTTATAAATATGATATATCAGTTTTATATCAATGTCAAATAAAAAAATAATTTTTTAATTTCTGCAGCTATTCTCATTCTGTTAACAAATTAATTAATTCCTGTTACAATTTACGTCAGTTCAAATTTAGGAATATTTGCTTTACCCTTTTGGTATGGTCATGATAGAATAGAAAAGCTGATGAGGGAAGGAAGAGGGGTTTCAGGGGGCGGAGCCCCTTAATTATCTTGATAAATATTTTTGATAAAAATATTTCTGCTACAAAATGCTCTAGATAAAAAGAATAAGTGGCACTAAATGATTAAAAATATATTTCAGAAAAGGTAACAATTTTAATGAGCAGTGAACGAGGTCAAGAAATAGCCAATAGTATTACTCATGGCATCGGGGCTATATTAAGTATAGTTGGACTTATTACCTTACTTTTTATGGCCGTTAATAAGGGAGATATCTGGCATATAGTAAGTTTTACTATTTATGGGGCCACACTTGTTTTTCTTTATCTCTGTTCTACTATATATCACAGTTTATCTGATAGAAGAAAAAAATATATTTTTCAGATTCTTGACCATGTAGCCATCTATCTTCTCATTGCCGGTTCTTATACCCCCTTAACTCTCTTAACTCTACGAGGACCATGGGGTTGGTCTCTGCTGGCAATAATATGGGGAATGGCTTTCACAGGTATTTTGCTCAAAATCTTCTTTTTTCAAAAGACCCAAATAATCTCCATGATCCTTTACATCATCATGGGATGGCTCATCATAGTAGCCATAAAACCTCTGCTGGAGGCCATCACCTCAGGAATGTTGTACTTAATAGTTGCTGGTGGGCTATGCTACTCTCTGGGGATTATCTTTTTTATAAATCCCAAGATACCGTATAATCATACCATCTGGCATCTCTTTGTCCTGGCAGGTAGCTTTTGCCACTTTTTAGGATATTATCTTTTTCTTGCTTGATCATAAAGAGCGTTAAAGGTATCACTCGCTATTTGGGGGCTTTCTTTGATATGTTTTCCCTTCTCTATCTCATCCTCTTGTTTATTCATTGATTCAAGCAATCTGGTTTCCATCTCGCCCATAAAAGCAAGATATCCTTTGATGGCTTTTTGCTGGTGGGTGTCGAACAAACTAAGGGGGAAAAGGATAGCTACAAGTTTCGGATTGCCAAGATACTCCTGATGGCTACTCCATTGGTAATGGAGGGCATCAACTAAATTGGCACGGAGCGGATTCTGGTGAATATTAGGAACGATTATTCCCCCGAACAATGACCTGATAAAGGGCACCCTCATAATGAATCCTTGGTTTTCTGGCCATGACTATCACCTGCCCTATTTTTTTCAGTATAGGGTAATATTGTGTATCGGTGAAGTTTGACCCTTTATATTGTATATTGCAACGAGAGGCAAAGCCCCAGAAAATAGAGGTCTGATGATTGTCAGTAGAACCGTCCCCTTAACAAATTTGACAATTTACAATTGGGAATATTTTTCAAATGCCAGGGTAATTTTAATAGCCTCTTCTACTTTTCTTAAATAGCTATTATCTATAGAGCCTATTTTATTTATTATAAGGCTTTTGTCTATAGTTCTGATCTGCTCACATTGTATAGTACTATCTTTTGTTAAACCACTTTCACCCTTATTAATCCATACATGACTGGGATATTTCTTTTTAAACCGATCTCTACTGGTAATAACAGCTATAATAGTAGTTGGAGAAGCTGAATTAAGTACATTATTTTGGATAACCAAACAAGGTCTTATCTTACCACTTTCTGAACCTCTTGTCGGGTCCAGATTTACATATACCACATCTCCCCTAAATATATCCATTTTTTATTATAGATTTTCTCCATCAACATATTTAAAATCATCGCATATTTCCAGATTTAATTTTTCAGTATCTTTGCCTTGTTCGATTAATTCTTTTTTTAATATTTCCATTTTTACTTTTTCGATATATTCTTTGGTAGCTTCTCGGACAAAATAACTGAAATTAATATTCATTTCCTGGCTTAATTTTTTAGTTTCTTCTAATAGATTATGTGGAAAACATATATTCTTTCTTATCATATTAATTCCACTCATTTATACACACCTCCATATGTTATTTATATATATTATATATACATTATATACATTGTCAATGAGGCTTTTTTATACAGATCTTTTATAAATATTTTTTGAAAAAGTAATCCTCTATAACTTAATATAGACCTTAGAACTTTAGAAACCGGTAATAAAGAACCTTAAATATATTAGCAAGGTTAAAAACAAAGCCTTTAAGCGAGAGATATGGAAAGGGGTCAGTCATTGTGAAGGTTTCTCTTAGTATTGTTTTAATTTTAATTTATTCCTCAATAATTATTTATCTAATAGGGCAAATACCACTCTCACAGGATTCATCCCCGGGATCAGTTGTGATATCATCTTTCTCATATTTGGAAATAAGGGAAGGGATAAAGTGAACCATGCTTTTAACTCGTCGCTCATATTCCTGCTTACTTATTTCTTCATAGGGCATCTGGGCATAGAAACTATCATCTAAAGAGACAAAGCTCACTGCTACCACATCATCCCAATTATTCCACAACCACTCTTCCACTTCTTCCCATTCCTCATTTCTGACATGGACGGTAATGGAGGTGTTATGGTCGGTATATTCTTTTTGAAAAGCACGATAGTTTTCCAGTTGTTGGATAGCAGAAACCTCTTTTTTTGTTTTTCCTGCTGGGGCACTGCAGGGAAAGGAAATTACCTTGGTGCGGCAATTATCTTCCGTCTGTCCATTTTCCGGTTTTATATCATAACCAAGCTCTTCACATACCTTAAGCAAGGGATCAGAGGCATTTATGCGCACTCTTCTGATAAAGTAGGGGGCATGGGAATAATGCACCCCACTGGATACCGTCGGTAACTGAGAAAGTGTTCCTTCAGGTTTGACTGTAGTAACCAAAAGAGGAGGATTAATGCCAAGTTTTCTAGCATAGGACTCTGCTTCTCGATGAGCAACTTCTCTTAATTTCTTGCGTAAACGTGATTCTTCTTCCGGGGACATATTGGTGGCATTCACCATATCCTGCCATCCGGTGAGACTACAACCAACCAATCTATCCCTCTTCTGCTTGATGTCCCACTCATCTAATTCTAAATCTAAAAAAGTCATTCTAAAGGCAGCACGAACCGAAAGACGCTGGGCTTCCATTAGTTTTTTTTCCTCCAATTTTCCATCTTGCACAAAACCCAGCACATTTACTGTTGTTAAATTACACATCTGTTCCCGGTCTAACAATACCTCCATACAAGGATTAGCTCCCTCCAGATTCGGTCTTCTTTTAGCTGCTGCTTCAGCATTCATAAAACCAGGCTCACCGCTGTAGCGCATCTGTTGGATATGCCAGGAAAGTTTTTCCCGAGAAGGTTTGGTAGTATAAAAAATGCTATTGTTACTCATTTCTCGATAATCAATCTCTTCATTTTTTACCCATTTACCATCAATCAGTTCATAAAGATTGTTTTTGGCATTCAAGATATCCTGGTCATCAGGGTCAAATAATATTACTTCACTGGTTCTGCGCACTCCACCAACCACTACGTTCTGACCAATAATATTGGCAATATCCAGGCAATCCACCGGTTTTAATTTCTTCAGTTGTCCCAAACAGTTATTTTTTACAATTTTATCTATTCTGGAAAACATCCTTTCCAGACTTTCATATCCGGAGGCAGTCCCCCCAAAAGTTTTTAATCTCTCCCCCTTAGGTCTGACCTGGTCATAATTAAAAATAATAGTATTAATCTGCCTATATTCCTTTCGGGACAGGATATTCAAAAATAAATCTAAAGCCTCTACCCAGCCTTCCTTACTATCTCCGATAATAATATGGGCTGTATCTTTCTGAAATATAA
Organism: Candidatus Atribacteria bacterium UBA6794; assembly: GCA_002452835.1. Classification (GTDB taxonomy): domain Bacteria; phylum Atribacterota; class Phoenicimicrobiia; order Phoenicimicrobiales; family Stramentimicrobiaceae; genus Oleihabitans. The sequence goes on from DKFO01000072.1 coordinate 60,501, forward strand.
CACTGGTGAGGTCCTCCCTTTGTTCTTTGGGAACCGGTGAATAGGCTTCATGAATTATTTTTATGTTGGTCCTGACCTTTGGTAATTTCTCTACATCTGATTTGAGAACCCGAACTCCTACTCCAGCACCAATCATCAAGAGATAAAAAAGATCTTTAAAGGCACTGAATTTATCCAATACTGTAAAACTACAATTGAAATTGGACATGGGATATTTTAAACTAACCTCAGTGCCTCCAGTCCAGAGGGTCCGACCTGCTAAAAATTGTCTTAAATGATAAATATTATCATAGAGGGCTTCTGCTTCCTGTTGACTGGTGCGAACCAGATTACAGTTAAATTCCACGGCTCTTCTTACTGTTTCCCACCAATATTCTCTTCTCTTTTCTAAAGGCAGCCATCGGGAATAAGTACGATAAAAAACAAACTGTCCTAATATAGTGGGAAAAGGGTTAGGGAGATGCTTATATTTACTTATGAATTCATCAGTCAATAATTTGTGGTTTTCTTTGGCTAATTCTCTTAATTTATCACGTTGTTCCCGGTATAATATATAGGCTTTGGCTACCTCTTTTCTCTCACTATTCATCAATTCTGTTTCCACGCGCTCTTGAATATCAGCAACTGTCACCCTCTCTACAGACTCTTTCAAGTCCTGCTCAATCTTCTGGGCAATACGAGTGGCAAGCTCCTGGTCTACACCCTTGATCGTTTCTCGCATAGCCTGCGTAATAGCATTGATAATTTTTTGCTGGTCAAAATATTGCACTGTATTATCACGCTTAATTACCTTTAACATGCTAATCATCTCTCTTTTTAATTTTCTATCCTCTAATAGCTTCCCATTCTTATGGTAGCAACTTTCATAAAAATTTTACTATAAATTTCTCAGAAGATAAAGGATAATAAACAGAAATTAGAAAATAAAATTCAGGGGTAAAAAATTTAAATCTAAAATAGATTCAGTTCTTTAGCTTTATTTTTAACTCTTTCGAAACATCAGGAAGAGTAATAATACAAAAAGGAAGGTCCCAATTCTTTGAGTTGCTTCCACAAAATAAGTTAAAGCAGCATATCTTAATACTATGGCTACCATTTTAATCTCTTGTTGGTCTGCCAGACCTATCTCCTGCAGTGTTTTTAAGGCTCTATTACTGGCATTTAACTCCACTGGTAAGGATACTAGAGCAAAGACGACCATACCGAATAAGAGAATTATCCCTAAATAAACTAAAAATATGTTTCTAAAAAATATTCCCCAAATAAAGATTAAAGGGCTTAATTGACCCATTATGGCCAATGATTTAGCCAGTTTATTCCTTAAATTCATAAAACGAAATCCTTGCTTATCCTGCATGGCATGTTCTACCTCATGAGCAACAATCCCCAGGGAAGTAATAGAAGCAAGTTCTATAATATTAGTGCAAAAATTTAAAGTCTTATTCTGGGGATGATAATAATTTACCATCTGCCTTTTAGTTTGCAAAACTGGTAGGTCAAGGTTATAAGAAGAAAGCAAAACTTTAGCAACCTCTCCCCCCCTTATTCCTTTTTTATTTGGTACTTTCAAATAACGATAGTAAATCTGTCGAAGTCGCCATTGGGCAAACCATCCCAGAAAGGCTGGAACAATAAGAAGTAAATAGAGCGGTTGAAAGGTAAATATCAACTAAACTATCCTCCTTGCCGCACTTTCTCCAGCCAGATAGCCAGTACTCCAGCATTCTTGCAGATTATATCCCCCGGAAGGACCATCCAGATCCAGAATCTCTCCGGCAAAATAAAGATTATTAACCTTCCTGGAGGCCATAGTAGCAGGATCAACCTCTTTTAAGGCAATTCCTCCACTGGTGATCATAGACCAGGGAAATCCCAATAATTGAGTAGGAGTCAATTCAAGTTCTTTCAGCAAATGTATCAATCTTCTTCTCTCTTCTTTAGAAATATAATCTACTCTTTTTTCGCCTTCTATCTTAGATAAGAAAATTATCACTTCTATTAAAGAAGCAGGAAGTAACCTTTTTAATGAATTTTTTAACATCCTACCCTTAAACTCCTGAAAATCTCTCTGAATTCTTTCCTCTAATTTTTTAAAATCCAGAGCAGGCTTTAAATCTAATAGTAGTTTAACTTTTCCTTTCCTTAAATATTGGTCAATACTTTTACTCATATCCATTACAATTGGTCCACTAATACCAAAATGAGTAAAGAGCATCTCTCCAAAACGTTCCTCTTTTTTTCTTCCCTCCTGATATAACTTAAGAGAAACATTTTTTAGAGTTACTCCTGGTATCTCTTTTACCCATCTTTCGGAGATTTCCACTGGATTTAAAGCTGGCGAAGGTCTAATAATAGTGTGTCCCAACTTTTTTGCCCAGTAATAGCCATCACCGGTTGAGCCGGTTTGGGGATAAGACTTCCCCCCAGTAGAAAGGATTAGTTTATCAGATAATATTTCCCCTCCGGAATAAATTATTCTAAATTTTTCGGTATCATCTTTGACTAGCTCAATATCACTAACTCTACTATTACAGTATATTTTTACTTTTCCTTCCCTTAAATATTCCACCAATACCTGTAATACCTCTCGGGCGTCTCCTTGTTTTGGGAAAACTCGGTTACCACGTTCCACTTGCCAGCTTAATCCCCGAGATTGAAAAAAATCCAGGACTTCTTTAACACCAAACTTCTCCAGTGCTCCATACAAAAAACGACCATTTTTACCAAATTTCTCAGCTATCTGTATTTTATCAAATTCATAATGAGTAAAATTGCAACGGCCTTTACCAGTAAGCAACAATTTTTTACCCAGCTGGTCATTTCTTTCCAGCAGGCATACCCGTGCTCCCAGCTGGGCTGCTCGACCCGATGCCATCATGCCAGCTGGACCGCCTCCGATAACCGCCACCTCAAATTCATTATCTTTTTCATTAAAACTTATATTTTTCTCAGATAAATTCATATATAAGTACTAACTCAATTCTTCTCCCTTTAGGGAATCCTTCCCCTGGACAAGCCCTGAAAGAACTTCCAACTAGCAACTGTATTTATCGGAATTTCAAAAAATTCGATACTACCAATAAATCCTTTTAAGCTCTAAAGAGAACATTTTCTTTATTAAATAAATGGGTTGCTGCTAAGAGAGCAAGTAAGGCAATAACGATATTACTTATCAGAGTGAATAAAATATGTGTCCCATCAACAGTCCCCATTAATAATTCCTTAAAGGTAAAACTATTATTCAAAATAGGGATAAAGAAAAGGGGGTCTGCTAATTCTAGGCCTTGACTTAAGGAAATCATACCCAAAAAAATAGCCACCATATAAATGGGAGTAATATAGCTAGAAGCTTCTCTGCTGTTACGGGCAAAAATACCTATTAAGATAAGTAGAGCACTGGCTAATCCTACCAGTGGGGCCAAAACCAGGAAAAACAAAAAAAATAAGGTCAAAGAAAAAGGTGCTTTTATCAATGATAACTCTCCCAGAGTATAAGCTGGAGTAAGAAAAGCAATACTCAGCCCAATCAAACCAAGAATCATACTGGTGGCGGAAATGGTCATCACGGTAAAATATTTCCCCATTACAATCTCCAGACGGCTGAGCTGGCTGACCAATAAGGTGGCCAGAGTCCCCCTTTCTTTTTCCCCAGCAGTAATATCTATAGCAGAATGCATGGCACCAATAAAAATAAGAATAATTAAAATATAAGGCAAAATCATACCCAGCAGGGAGCCTACTTTTTTCTCTTCTGCTGCCAGGTCTATCCACTGCTCCGGAAGAGGTTGTATAAAATCGAGATCCAGACCTAACTGATTTAATCTACCCCGAATAATTTCCTGCCGATAAGAATCAAGCAAGGCAGTAACTCTCTTTTTGGCTAACTGGGAACGGGGTGCGGTCGAATCATATTGCACAATAATCTCTGGATTTATTCTGTTATCACTATAATAATCTGGGTTGAAATCTTCAGGAATACTAATCAATAAATGGATTACCCCCTTGATTAAGGCCTCCTCTGGATTTTCCGGGGGTAACACTAATTCAATCTTTTCCTCTTTTCTCAAAATCTCAGCCAGCTGTGGTACTTTCTCTGCTCCTGTTATAGTAACCAGGGAAGGTAAAGCTTCAGATTTATCCTGCCCCAGCATGGTAAAATAGCCAATTCCCAAAAAAAGAAGAGGATAAAACACCAGGGGTATTACTATCATGCTGATTAGTGCTCTACGGTCCCGAAAGGCACCCTGTATTTCTTTCCCATATAGTAAGCGAATATTCTTCCAGTTCATCATATACTATCCTCTACTTTAGTGCTAACCAGTTTAAAGAATATCTCCTCCAGATTCTCTCCCTGAAAATTTCTTTTTAAATCGGGTAATGTTCCGGAGGCCAAAAACTCACCATGATGAATAATAGCAATCTCATCACACAACTTCTCTGCCTCATGCATTTGATGGGTTGAGAAAATGATACATTTACCATTATTTCTGAACTCCTTTATATAGTCAATCACCACCTTAGCTGTTATAACATCCAATCCTACCGTAGGTTCATCAAAAATCAGGACCGGTGGGTTATGAATAATTGCCCGGGCAATAGATAACTTTTGCTTCATGCCAGTAGAAAGTTTATCAACTCTTACCTCCTGAAAACTATTCATATCCAGAGTTTGAAATATCTGGCTCATTCTTTTTTGAATTTCCTGCTCAGCTAAACCATTAATTCTGCCAAAAAACATGATAGTCTCTCGAGGAGTAAAACGATCATATAAGCCAGTCTCTCCAGAAAGAAAGCCAATACTTTGCCTTACTTTATGAGCTTCTTTTACCACCTGATATCCATTGACCAGAACTTCACCACTGGTTGGCTTCAGTATAGTTGCCAGTATACGCAAGGTGGTAGTCTTACCAGCTCCATTAAGGCCTAAAAATCCAAATATCTGACCTTTTTTACAATGAAAGCTAATATCATGGACTGCTTTAATTTTACCCCTTTTTTTATCATAAAAAATTTTGGTTAAATTATTGACCCTAATCACAGATGAATGACCTTTAACTTTCTTATAGTATATTTATATTTTTTCTAATTTTAGAGTTTATAATTGATAGTTCTTAAAAATTTTCTTCTTTTTTCTATATCTTCCTCTTTTTCAACGCCCTTAGGGAGAAAACCATCAATTACTCCCAATATCCCACGTCCCTGTTCTGTTTCAGCCACCACCACCTCTATCGGGTTAGCAGTGGCACAGAATATATGACAGACTTCGGGACATTGCTTAATGGCATTCAAAACATTAATAGGGAAGGCGTTTTCTATAAGAATAATAAAAGCATGACCAGCCCCAATTTCTTTGATATTAGAAATTGCCAATGATTTTAACTTATCATCATTTCCCTCAGCCCTAACAAGACAGGGTCCTGATGCCTCATTAAAGGCTAAACCAAATTTGATGCCCGGTACCGAGGTAACCAGAATTTCATAAAGATCTTCTGCAGTCTTAATAAAATGAGTCTGCCCCAGAATGATATTTACTTCTTCCGGGTAATTTAACTGGACTGTTTTAAGCTCCATTTTTGTTCTCCTTTTTACCATTTTATTATTTTTCGTTCTTCCTTATATTCTACACATAAGTAAAACCAAGTTCTACCCTAATTTTCAAATCTTACCTTAAATTTTACCTTACTATTCCCATTTTTCCATTATAATATTTTGCCAAAATTCTAGCCTAACCTCCTTCCTTCCTCTCAAAGAGGGGCTTTCATCCTCACCCTAATCCTCACACTAAATTATAATTCCCTTAACCTTGGCCGAAATGATAAGATATTTAATCAGGCTCGAGGGTTATAAATTTGCTCCATATCTGTTATAATTTTTATGATAATATAATTTAATTTAGATAGATTAAGTAAGGAAGGATTTGATATTTAAGATGAATAATAGCCTTAGCCATAAAGATAGTAACTTTAAAGCAGTATTTTTTGATTTTGGTGGTACCCTTATGGATGCCGAAAGTGATAAAATTGCCCATTATTACATGATGAAAGACCTAAAAAATATTTACCAGCTTCCTGCAACAGAAGAAGATTTGGTTAATCTCTATCATGAACAACTCTTCAATCTGGATATGACCTTAAAGGATACCTCGCACAATAGTAATTTTGATAACAATCAATTTAGAAAATTATATTTTTATTCTAAATCTGCCTTTCAATTACTTTTAAAAGAATACAATGTAAAGACTTCACCTTCCGATTTTCGTCTATTTCACAAAATTTATTACCAGAATCACTTAAAATATATTCGTTTAGTAGAGGGAGTCTGGGATGCTATTAGCCTGGTTAAGAACAGTGGTTGTCACTGTGGAATTATCAGCGATATAGACCTGGATTATCAACAGAAACAATTTCAAGCCTTAGGAATTAACGATGCTTTTCATTCTATCACCACCTCTGAGGAGGTGAAACATTATAAACCAAGCCCAGCAATTTTCAATGTTGCTTTACAGAAAGCCCACTGCCAGGGTAAGGAAGCCATAATGATCGGCGATTCCTATACTAAAGATATTATCGGTGGCAAGAATATGGGAATGACCACCATCTGGATTAACAATTATCAAAACCATCTGGATAAAAACATAGCTATGGCTGACAATAAGGCTGATTACAGGGTTAGCCAGTTTAAAGAGGTTATTCCTATATTAAATAAGCTTCTGTAAAACTTTTCTATTTTTTATTTTTAAAAGAGAACTGAGAAATGATGAAAATTGAAAATAAAAAATTTAATAGAAATAATCAATTTGCTTTGCCTTTCTGGATTATCACGGGGTTATTTTTACTTATTTTTCTGTTTCTGATAAACTACCAGCAAAGCAAGGCTTATGAATACGAATATACCTGCGAAGAACTCACTATTCCTATTCTGACTTATCATAAATTCTGTAGCGGAGAAAGTCCGGATGCCTATACCATTAACATTGATCTTTTTAGACAGCAAATGGATTATCTTAAGGATAATGATTATCGGGTAATTTCTATCTCTCAGCTTCTGGAAGGTATGGAAAACAACTTTTTTCCCGAAAAACCAGTGCTAATTACTATTGATGACGGATTTAAATCTGTTTATACTTTAGCCTTCCCGATATTAAAAGAATATGGCTTTCCCGCCACTCTTTTTTTATATACTGATTATATTGCTAATGGGGCTAATCAGTTATCCTGGCAGGAAATTAAGGAGATGATAGATATGGGAATGGAAATCGGCTCCCATAGTCTCAGCCATAGTAATTTGCTTAATACGAAACAGAATGAATCTTATCTGGATTACGTAACCAGAATAAAAAAAGAAATCTTCCTTTCTAAGACAATTTTAGAAAGGAATACCGGGAGTACTGTTAATTCCTTCGCTTATCCTTATGGTGTTTACAGTCAAGAGATTATCATGCTGGCAAAACAGGCTGGATATAAAGCCTTACTTAATGTAAATAATATGAATAACTCTATGCCCATTGATGCTTACTCTCTCAATCGTCAAATTATATCGTCGACCTGTTCACTTAAACAATTTCAGGCTATTCTTCAAGAAAAAACATTACCAGTTAATAATATTTTCCCTCCCGATGGTACCATTACTGATAATCAAGGAATTACCATAGGAGCAATACTAAATAGTCAGAATATAGAACCAGGTTCCTTATATTTTAGGCTAAGCGGTTCTGGGTTTCTGAACTACTCCTACTATCCAGAACAGCAAAAAATATCTTTTACTCCACTGGCTCCCAACTTACTCCAGAAGCGTACCTGGATTGCCCAGATTACTGCTCGAGATGTGGAAACTGGGCTCCAACGAAAGGTGTCCTGGCTTTTTACCATTAGATAAGATAGAAGATAGCTTAGAGCCTATCTTACTAATACCTTCTAACTTTAATTATTCCCTCCCTTTCCTATTATTAAAATTATTCCAATTTAGCATCCTTTAATTTTTCTACCATCTTGATAAAATCATCTATCCACTCAGCATCAAAGTTAATCCCTTTTTTGGTATGAATATATTCATCTTTATCTTTCAACTTGACATAGGTTCTCAAATCAACCCTATAAGAACCTTTATACTCTCCCACCGATAACACAAGACGCTTATTATCAGTAATATCCAGTTTACCAATTTGCTTCATACACTATTTCCTTTCCTCATTTCTTTCTTTATTGTTCTACTAATTTGTTAAGCATCAAGCATCCCTTCTCCACCAGCAAGATGATAGGGATCAACTGTGACTATCTTAACCGCAGGGAATTTTTCTTCAATTTTTTTCTTCTCTTTTTTAAAATTTGGTGAAATAATAATTTCCAAATGCTTAATTTGCTCTGCATAGTTAATAACATTCTCATGTGGTTTAACAGGGGTAATGAGAAAACATCTTTGGAAATTATATCTCGCTAAATATTTTTCTATACCCTGTAGGTGTAAAATTCCAATTTTTTTGATATGAGAAACAAGAACTAACTCACCTGATTTTGGGGTATCAAACATGGAAAAAATTCCTCTCTTTCCTTCTACATAAATATCTTTAAACATATCTATATAATATAATCTCTAATAATCAATAATAATTTACAGTCCTGATAAAATAGGCTCGTGGAAAATGTCTTAACAGCAAATCAGCCTCCTTGCGGTCTAATTCATATTCTAAACCAACAATCTCTGTATTTCTTACTTCACAGGAAGTTGTAAAATATTTTTGCACATATTCACCTAAATAGGGACTGATTAGATTGGAAATTAAGAGAGCAATTAAGATATAAAAAATACTTATTATCCCGGTAGCAATCAGTAAAATTAAAAATATCAAGGCAGTCACAAAATTGGCAATGGCTATATCGGTCCCACAACGTCGGTGAATTGCTAAGTGACAATTACCCTGCTTTAATAAGTTTAAACCCTGCAAGGCTGCTCTTTCTATCAATTCCGGATTTTGTATTCCAGCAATGTAGAAGCCGTCTTCCCGGGATAAACCAGAAATATTTAAATGAGACCCGGCCCATTCTTCTAATACATTTATGGTAGCATGTTCAATGGCATGATTTCTCCTTAAATTTTGACTGCGGGCGATCTTCCAGATTTGGCCAGGGACCGTAATCAGGTTAATAAAAGAATAAATAGTAAAACCGTAGGGTAAAAAAATCAGGGCAATAATAAAAAAGAAGAATAAGGGCATTAAAAATAAATATATTAATATTAATAATAGAAAAAACAATTTTAGAAACCTTCCTTCTTATTAATATTTCAATCTTCTTACCAAAAATCATTCCCATAATAATAGTTATCTCAAAAGCTGTCAACCCAAATAAGAAAAGATAATTTTATTCTTCAGAGTTGTGAAAAGATGGATTTCCATTTAAGATTAAGATTGCCCCAAGATATTCAGGGGAGGTATCCCCTGAAACCCCTCAATTATTAGTATTGAGTATCTAGTATTCAGTATATAGTTTAAATGTTAGTTAAAAAATAAAGAAAATTCCTTTACCAAGAAAATCTGTCTTGTTTTGTAAACAAGATATGCAAGGGGGGAAATTTCCCTCTTAAGAGGGGTATCCCGAAGGGACGGGGCGTTCCCCTTGAAATTTCCTTTATTCCCAGTTCAATCTTATTATTCTCACTAAGTAAAAAGAGTACATTACCCTTCCATATTTTGTCTTGTTAAATTTTTTATAACAAATCAATCCCTTATTTTAAGGTATCGAAATTATTGAAATTCCGATACCTTAAAATAGCCTTAAGGATGGAAATAAAAACGATCATAGGACAAAATAATATTTTCTAAAAAATCAGGAAAAGGGGAATTGATATTGCTTAAGACCCAGTTCCTGCTGAATAGTTAATAGTTGCTTCTGCAGGTTTTTATTGATGGGGGTACCTTTATCCTTTCTCTTAAGCCAGGCTAAGTACTCTTTTTCACCTGCCGTATAGATTCTTTCTGCACCAGGAGCTTTCTTAGAAGCGCGCAGAGTCCTTAGAATATCGCCAGTGGTTTTTTTAAATGAGGTTAAGTCAATAAAGGAGGAAATATTAATAGCCATAAAAAAATGTCCTAAATTAATGGGAACTTCTCTGCCATTCTCTAGACCAGAGAGCATCTTTAAAAATTTACTACCTGTTAAGGCTGCTGATAGTATCTCTACTACAGTAGCATATCCATATCCTTTATAGCCAGCAGTTTCTTCCCCTATTCCTCCCAGGGGAACCAGGGCTGCCCTCCCCTTTTGAAAATCCTCCAGTATTTGATGAGGATTAGTTTTTGTCTTTCCATCAATACCAATAACCCATCCTGCCGGTACTTCCTGCTCTGCCCTTTCATATAACTCAATTTTCCCCCTCTGTACTATAGAAGTAGCACAATCCAGACAAAAGGGGAATTGTTCATCAGTAGGCAGAGCAAAGGTCAGAGGATTGGTACCCAACATATTTTCTACTCCAAAGGTCGGGGCAATAGCAGGTCTGGCATTGGTACCAGTAAGACCAATCATCCCTGCCTCTGCTGCCATTAAGGCATAATAGCCAGCAATGCCATAGTGGGTAGAATTTTTGGCTACTACCATTCCCATGCCATATTCTTTTGCTTTATCAATAGCTATCTGCATTGCTTTTTTAGCTATAACCATCCCCATACCATTATGACCGTCTACTACGGCGGTAGTGGGACCTTCTTTGGTAATCTCAAATTGAGTTTTGGGGGATTGAATGCCATTTTTTAGTCGATCATAGTAGATAGTTTTCAAACGACCAATCCCATGTGAATCAATGCCACGTTTATCAGCAGTTATCAAAACATCAGCACATATTCGGGCCTCTTCTTCTGGTACTCCAACACCTCGAAAAGTATCAACCATAAAATTTTCTAAAGTATCAAAATCCACCCATACTACCTTTTCCTCCACAGTTGCTTCCTCCCTCATTTTTATCTTTCTCCATTTAATTATAAATTTTAATAACTTTTTTACTATAACAAAAGTAAAAGGATATATCAATATAGTCGACGAAGCAATCTCCTCTATTTATACCCGAGACAATTAACTCCAAAAAGATTAATAAATTAACAGATAATAATTCTCTTAACCTTTTTCTTTTTTTGCTCCTGATGAAAAAACCCCACCAGTATTTTATATTTTATACTGGTGGGGTGTTGTCAATCAAACGAAGAATCGTCCCCTATTCTAACGTCCCCTGTTCTATTTGTTCTTCTGACTATCCACCACCTGAGGGAGGGAATATAATCAGTTCATCACCGTCTTCCAATTTAGTAAGAAGACCATCTAAAAACCTAATATTCCTTCCATTCTTTAAGATAAGGATAGCAGGTTTAATTTCCCCCGATTGGCTATCTATTATAGCCTCTACTCCCTCAGACGGTAAATATAAAGGGGAGAGAAGCTCCTTTAAGAGAGCACCCTCTTTTAGCTCTACCTCTCTCTCTTTCCCCAGGACCTCCCTTAAGGTAGCAAAGGCCTTCACTTTTATCCTCATTGATAATTATTTCCTTCCTATTTTCCTTTTAGAAGATAATATTTCTTACAGAGGGATGAATTACTGGATAAGTCATAGCCCCTTTTAGCAGTAAGTTTATTTTCCCGTTTACTGCTATTTGGTTTTTTAGCATAAAAAGGTAGACCCCCGGGTTATCTACTGCTCCTATAAATACAAAACCTACCAGCCTGTTATCACGAACCAAGATTTTTCGGTATTCTCCGGCAAAATATTCCTTATAAACTTCAAACTTATCCTCGGTACTGATACCACCAGTAAAAATATTTTGCCCAAATATAGTAAGTATATTTCTTGCTATTTCTTCCGGATAATCCAGCCTTCTTCCACCAGCCATATTTTCACCAGCAATTTTCCCTTGTTCTATGGCTACTGGCCATAAGGCATGCATCCTCATATCATTATATACCAAATCCATACTTTCGGTAACATCGCCAGCGGCATAAACATATTCCACTGAAGTCTGCAAGTACTCATTAACTTCTACCCCTCGACCTATTTTTATTCCCGTATCTTTTAGAAAATCAACAGCAGGCTGCACCCCTTTACCCAAGACTATACAACTGCCTTTCAGAATTTTTCCGGATTCAAGAATCGCATAAGTTATGCCCTCTTTTTCTTCAACTTTTTTTATATTCTCACCAGTCAGTAATTCTATCCCTTTTTCTTTAGCACAACTTTCTATCACACTTGACCCTTCTTCGTCCAAAATTTGAGATAAAATTCTATTGGAACTCACTATAAAAACAGAAGGGATTCCTATCTTCCAAAGGGCATCAGCTATCTCACAATTAACCAGACCAGCCCCTGCTAATAAAACTTTCTTCTCTTTAGCATTTTTGATTCTTTCTTTAAGTCTGAATATATCTTCCAAATTTCTTATAGTAAGGATAAGAGGTGAGCCTTTCTTTTCTACCTTAGGAATATAAGGACGAGCACCAGTAGCAATAAGTAGCCTATCATAGGAAAATTCCTCTCCGCTCTCTACCTCTACTGCCCTCCGGCCTTCTTTTAAAGCAACTACTTTTTTATTTAATAATAATTCTACTCCTTCGGGTATCCTTAAATATAAATATTCCTCCTGGCTACATTCCCCGGATAAAAGGTAAGGGAGAGACATTTTACTGTAAGGTGGAGATTTTTCCTCCGATAAGACCATTATTTCTCCCTCTCCATCCAGTTCTCTTATTCTCTGTGCGGCGGATAAACCCGCCGCACTTGCTCCAATAACCAGATATTTCATCTTAATCCACCATAAGCTCTAATTCTTTTAGTTTTCCCTCGCCAGGAACACCATCATTATCCCAGCCTCTTACCTTATAATAATCAGCAAGCATCTTATCTAATTCCTCTATCTCCCCTTTAGAAGGACCACTCTTGATAGGCTCTTTCAAAATCCTGGGAGGGAGGGTGTCATCTTTTCTGCTAAATCCAGCCTTAAGATTAAATAACCTTTCCAGATTCCAGATTCTCTCTCCAATTTGCATAAATTCCTTTTCCCCCACTTGAAATCCCGTGGCTGTAGAGAGGAGCAAAGCAATATCTCCACCACCCAGGCCAAAAGTGGTAAAGAGGCAGATACCAGTAGAATCTAAGGCCGCAGTCAAATCCTGAAAAGTCTTTACTAATTCAGCCTTACCTTCATATTTTAAACGATCTACTGCCCCCGATAATACCTCGGCAGCAATAGTATATCCCCTAACATGACAGGCTCCTCGATTACTGGTAGCAAATTGTAAACCAATCCCTTTTACCCCTCTCGGATCATAGGCAGGGAATTCTTGTTTTTTCACACTCATAGAAAGCTCGGGATGTTTATAATACTCGGCTAATCTATAGGAACCCTGGGCTAAAAGTTTACCTAATTTCTCTTTTTGTTCACCCATTAATTTTATGGTTTCCACTAAGGCCTCTCCGGAGCCAAAAGTTAAAGGGAAAGGAGCATCTTCTTGGGGTAGATATCCTTTTTCGTAAAGTTCCATAGCACAAGCCACGGTAACCCCAGCCGAAATAGTATCCATCCCGTATTTATCGCAAAGATAATTAGCCATCAGCACCGCATCAAGGTCGGAGATACCACACATAGCCCCTAAGGACCAAACTGATTCATATTCAGGACCTCCTCCTTGAGCTCCTTTATATTTTCCCTCTTTAATCACAGTAACTCTACCGCAGCCAATGGGACATTCGGCGCATGCTTCATTTCTTATCAAATTCCTCTCTCTTAAAGTCTCACCGCTAATTTTCTCTGCCTCCGGGAAATAGGCATCTTGAGAATTTTTAATGGGGAAAGCCCCGATACTGTTTAAGACATTTACCAACATCGCCGTTCCCAACATTGCCGCCCCACCACCGGAGAAGGCATCTTTACTCAATATTTCTCTGGTTTTAGAAACTGCCTCTCTAAATTCTTCTGGCTCAGCTACCTTTACCTCCTGATTACCTCTTACTGCTATCCCTTTAAAGTTTTTACTACCCAAAACCGCTCCTACTCCCGTCCTTCCCGCTGCTCTATGACCATTAAACATTACATTAGCCAAAAGAGATTGTTTCTCTCCTGCTGGACCTATCTCCATAGTCTCAGCCAGAGGATGAGTCTTCTCTCTTAAAATTTTATCCGATTCATCGGTGGACTTGCCCCAGATATCCTGGGCTGGTCTTAATTCCGTTATCCCTTTATATATCCACAGATAAACTGGTTCTTTGGCTTTCCCTTCAATGATCACCAGGTCAAAACCAGCATGTTTTAAAGCAGGGCCAAAATGACCGCCAGCGTTGGAACAGGCAATGGTTCCAGTAAGAGGACCTTTAGTGATAACCATAGTCCTTCCGGAAGAGGGTGCTAAGGTCCCTCCCAGTGGCCCAGTGGCAATAATTACTTTATTTTTTTCAGACAATGGGTCTATCGTAGGGTCAACCTCATCATATATAATTTTAGTGCCATATCCTCTTCCTCCAATAAATTTTTTAGCCCAATCTTCCTTCAGGTCTTCTACTCTTATTTCCCCACTGGTAAGATTTACTCTTAAAATCTTTCCTTTAAATCCTCCCTTAATCATCACGAACTCACCCCCTTAACCAGGTCTTTGCCAATCTCTTTAAGCAAAACAGCAGTCCTTTTTTGTTTGGCCAAAACCACATCCTCAACCTCTTCAAAAGTAAGAGCCTCTGCTTTACATACTTTTACGCAAGCTGGCTCTCCATTACAATTATCACACTTAATTATCTCTTTTCCGTTATGATTCAGTTTTACTGAACCCCAGGGACAGGCAATAATACATTGTTTACAGCCAATACATTTCTCTTTATCGAAATCTACTACACCGGTCTGGTCATTTTTGGTAAGAGCTGAGGTAGGACAAACTTCTGCACAGTAAGCTTTTTCACATTGCAGACATAAAGTAGGAACAAAACTTAAATCTTCCAGAAAATTACTAACTTCTATTCTCGAATCTAAGGGATTAAAGGTACCGGTATGCTCAAAAGAGCAAGCATATTCACAGGCTCGACAGCCGGTACATTTTAACGGGTCTAAAATTAACACCTTCATAACCATACCTCCACTTAAAAAATGATAAATTTAATCTAACCTTAAATTTTCCTTTCCATAATGGGAGGCATAACCGTTTCCCGTCATACCCTATCGACCAGGAACCATAATTTAAAATTACAGGTATCCTGATTCGGAAAATTGTTTAGTGCATTTATATATTTAAATCCCAAAATCACCCCCTAAAAGACTTAAAATATAAAATATCTAAACAACTATTTCCGTAAATTTTCCTTATTTCACCCCCTTTAATCCAGAAAGTTTCTTCTTACTTCTAGACGAATTACTTATTATTATTTACTTATTGAAAAAAGAATTGAGGTTATTACTTTAAAAATTCCCGCTTTTAATTTATTATACCACATTTATTTATTATTAGTAGGAGAGATTCCCTCACAGCACTGAACAATGATTTTTTTATTTCAGCGCAAAGTTAAGAAAAGTTAAGAAATTATTGGAAGTTTTAAGAGGCTAAGATGGAAATGCTAAGATGGAAGACAAGATTTATCTAAGGACCTTCGATAATAACAAATTACAGTCTATTCTATAAAGTTTTAAGGGGACGGTCCTCTGTTTCAGTTTTTATTTCAATGAAACAGAGAACCGTCCCCTGTTCTATGTTCTAGTCTACCCTATTTTTAGCCTTTTTCTAATTACTTCTATTCACATTTACTTTGTAAATAACAACTTCAGTCCCATTAGTTACTTTTACAAATAAAGCATTACCGCCGTGTTGACATACTGGGCGATCATTTGTATCAGTAGGATAAGTTCCACCGCTATTAATTGTTCTCCAAGCTGTAGGCGGATTTCCAGTATAACCACTTTCTCCAGTTAACCAAGTACCACCACATTGGTCTCCACGATACCAATTATACTGCAAGGTAACATCATTTGGGCATTCAGCATTTACAGTAAATCTGAAATGAGATGCATTTTTTTTAGAACTTACTGTATATTCGTTAATATCTGGATCAAATGTTGCCAGATATTCATTCCAATTACTCCCTTCATTAATTTCTAATGAGAAGTAAGAAAGTTTAGCACTTTCACAAATACAATCTTCGGCATCTAAGGTTACCTTAAAGCTGGCGGTATCTGTATCACAGCCGTCACTAACAGATACGGTAATCGTATAGGTGGTATCAACCCGACCATCAATGTCAGCGCAATCCGGATCCCAGCTGACTACTCCACTGCTAGCATCAATCGAGAAAGCACTGGTAGGAGTCGGTGATACTGAATCTAAGCTGAATTCCAGGGTCCCTAAAATGCCGTCAGAATCACTGGCAGTGACAGTCCAGCTGTAAGGACTTGGCGGATTAGGACTAACTGTCACATCAGGCGGGACAGTTATAGATGGAGCTTCATTGCCAGCACAGGGATTGGGTGTTGGTCCAGGTCCGGGTCCGGGGGTAAATCCAGGACCAATGCAACAGCCTTGTAGCTGGTCACATACCAGGTCTACCAGATCATTATAATCCTCATCATCTAAATTTCCAAAATCATCATGAGCTTCAATTAAAGGAAGGTCAACTTCACCTATATTTTCTCCAATATCCCTGGCCAGTCGGTAGATTGTGGAGTTCTTTTTAAAACAATTGTAATTTCCAAAACAGTCATTGAGTATCTCGATTATCAATGCTAAGGCTGTTGAATCACAATCAGGAATACCGGCATCTGCGCCTGTCACTGCTTTCTTTTCAACTACATCTTTAAGGATATATTTTTTCTGAACAGGACAGTATGTTGTAATAATATAGAGGCCTGGCTCAACATTATCAAAGGTATACTCACCATTTTCGTCACTAAATGTTGAAGCCAACAACTTATCGCATTTCTGGGCATCCCTCAATTCAACAACAGCATCGGGAATAATAGACCAGGCATCGGTATAATGTCCGGTATCTTCTTCAAAAATCGGCTCTTCGATAGTACAGCAGGCAAAGGGCATTTTAATCTTCCCGCTGATAGTGAGGTCTTCAGTGGCACCTGGGGAAGGGACAATTCCTTTACAGCCAGTAAATACAAGAACAAGTAGAATTAGTAAAATTAGAGGTAAGACTAAACGTAAATTTTTCATATAAAAACTCCTTTTCATTATTTATATTTTTCTCAAATTTTCTAGTCAAGATTAAAAAATACTCAGAATGCAAAAAACCCCAGAGGTAAACCTGTGGGGCAAATATAAATAACAAAAAGTCGGTAGTCTGGCAATCATAGTCTGTAGCGAAAGAAGATATTTTGGGGTAAATACGGCAAGGTTTTCAATACAAACCTTAGACCCAAAACTTTGCGTCCTGCCCTTTCGGGCAGTTTACCTTTTTCAACTTTTTATTTCTGTTTCGATAGGCATCACCTTCCTTTTAAACTTCATATCAAGCTATCTTGTTTTTAAAAAAAGATATTCAAGGGGAATTCTTTCCCTTGACAACCCCTGAAATAACTTTCAACTAGCAACTGTATTTTAACGATATACGTTATACGTAATACGGTATACCATATTCACCCTCACCTTACCTCTCCCTTCTAAGGGAGAGGAATATGATGATGAGCATAACTGTATTCAGTTTCAATAGACCATAGGTACAACACAAAAATCGTTACACCTTATACTTAATACGATATACCATTCTGTCATTGCAAAGAGCCAATTTAGTAATAAGTAACCAGTAATAAGTAATAGGCAAACTAAATACCAGATACTAACAACCAACGACTAATTTTAACGATATACCTTATACGTAATACGATATACCATTTTGTCATTGCGAGGAGCAAAGCGACGAAGCAATCTCATCCACTTATACCCGCATCTTTTATCTGAAAACAGTTAACTGCAAACTGATAACTATTTATCACCCTCACCCTTCCCTCTCCCTTCTAAGGGAGAGGGTTAGAGTGTTCCATAAGACAATCCATAAATTCTTCTCTTTATAATTATTATTCCCTATATTGTATTTTTTAGACAACTTAGAACAGAAAATTATCTAAATACCTGCCTTAATTATAACACATTTATGTCAAAATAATTAATCTTCAGTAGTAATATAATTATATTTTTTTCTATTTTAATACTTTTTATTTAAAAAGTAATTGTTATATTAAATAATTTTCTATTTTCAGTTTAATTCTAACTTTTACCTTCCAATCTCCGTTGAGCCTCTTTTAACCAGTAGTTAGCTT
>DKFO01000065.1 GCA_002452835.1 Candidatus Atribacteria bacterium UBA6794
GATAAGAACCCAGAGACAGAATACTATTTTAAGAATTCGGGTAGAAATCGTGAAAACAATTCACCATTTTTTACAAAAGAAGGGCTTTTTTCTGATTGAATCGCCTATTTTAACACCCGCTGCCTGCGAAGGGACTACTACTCTTTTTGAGACAGACTATTTTGGAGATAAAGCTTACTTAACCCAGAGTGGCCAATTATATAATGAGGCATCTGCAATGGCTTTTGGAAAGGTATACTGCTTTGGCCCTACTTTTCGGGCTGAAAAATCAAAGACCAGAAGACACCTGATGGAATTCTGGATGGTTGAACCGGAGGCTGCTTATTTTGATTTCCAGGATAATAATCAGTTACAGGAGGAATTAATAGTTACTATTGTTCAGCATGTTTTACAAAACTGTTCTTTAGAGTTAAAAGTGCTGGAGAGGGATACCTCAATTTTAGAGAAGATACAGTCTCCTTTCCCTTATTTATCTTATGATGATGCTATTAAATTGATTCAAAAAGAAGGGAGTAGCACACAGTGGGGAGAAAATTTGGGGGGAGAAGATGAGACTATCATTTCTCGACATTTTGAAAAGCCAGTCTTTGTTCATCATTTTCCCACCAAATGTAAGGCTTTTTACATGAAACCAGACCCAGAAAGGCCAGAGACAGTTTTAGGGGCTGATTTGATTGCTTCAGAAGGATTTGGAGAGATTATTGGAGGGGGACAGCGGATTGATGATTATCAATTAATTAAAGAAAGAATTAAAGAATACCATTTACCAGAAGAAGATTATCAGTGGTATATAGATTTGAGAAAATATGGTTCGGTTCCCCATTCCGGATTTGGCTTGGGAATTGAACGGACTGTTGCCTGGATAGCTAATCTCCCCCATATCAGGGAAACTATACCTTTCCCGAGGATGTTGAACAAGATTTATCCCTAAAACAGTATAACGTATAAAGTATAACGTATATCGTGAAATAGAAATACTTAGAAACACTTCTACTCGCAGGATTATAAATAGTTTACAGTTTTTAGTCAAAGATGTGGGCTTAATGGTATGAGATTGTCACGCCTGCCTCTTGCCTCTTAACACCAGTTAAGGGGCAAGGGGCAGGCTCGCAATGACTAAACCGTATCTAGTCTTAGGTATATTTATACCTTCAAAAAATTATTATATACTAACGACTGAATTCTAATTAGTAAACATTATATATTTACGGTATACGTTATACGTAATACGATATACGTTATACAATTTTTGTCATTGCGAGGAGCGAAGCGACGAAGCAATCTCATTCTCTTATCCCCGCAGGATATAAATAGTTTTCAGTTAACAGTTTATAGTTTTCAGATAAAAAATATATAGCTAAAGATTAGGCCATGTTAGATTATTTATTGATTTTGGATTTAACTAAAAACTGAAAACTAAAAACTGAAAACAGAGTTTAATATACAACACACTATTAATTTTAGAAGAAGCATACTAAGGAGATGAATATGAAGACTAATCAAAGAAAAAACGACCAGGAAATATGGCAAAGAACTCATAACTGTGGTGAATTAAATAAAAATAATATTAAAGAAAAAGTGACCTTAATGGGTTGGGTTAATTCCCGTCGAGATCATGGTGGTCTTATCTTTGTTGATTTGAGAGACAGAGAAGGTAAAACTCAGATAGTTTTTGACCCCAAGATATCAAAGGAAACCCATCTGATGGCTCATAAAATTAGAAATGAATATGTAATTGCAGTGAAAGGAGAGGTAGTATCACGAGGGGGAGAGGCTATTAATCCCAATTTGAAAACTGGTGAAATTGAAGTAAAGGTAAATAAGATGAGAATTCTAAATCAATCAGTACCTCCTCCTTTTAATATTGATGATTATTCTGAAGTGGGAGAGGATATGCGGTTGAGATATCGCTATTTAGACCTTAGAAGACCAGAGATGAAAAATAATATGATCTTACGTCATCAAGTTTACCAATTAATAAGAAATTTTTTGAGTGCCAGAGGATTTCTGGAAATAGAAACACCTTTTTTGACTAAAAGTACTCCAGAGGGAGCCCGAGATTATATTGTTCCCAGCCGTGTTAATCCTGGAAAATTCTATGCTCTTCCTCAATCTCCACAATTATTTAAACAATTATTAATGGTTAGTGGTTTTGATAGATATTTTCAGATAGTGCGATGTTTTCGAGATGAAGACTTACGAGCAGATCGAGCACCAGAATTTACTCAATTAGATATGGAAATGTCTTTTATAGAGCGAGAAGAGCTATTTTGTTTAATTGAGGATTTGATGTTACATCTGTTCAGTGAGATTTTAGCCGTCTCCATTGCCAAACCTTTTCCCAGATATGATTATGACCAGGTAATGTCTCAATATGGAACTGATAAACCTGATTTAAGATATGGAGTGGAAATACATAATCTGAATTATATTTTCCAGAATACAAAATTTAAGGCATTTTCAGAGGTAATCACAGCAGGTGGGAAGGTTGCTGCCTTAAAAACTGAGAAACCTGACACCTTTTCTCGTAAGAATATTGATGATTTGGATACCTTTATTAAATCATTGGGACTGGGTGGATTAACTTATATACGTTTCAAAGATGGTAGTAATATTCAATCTTCTATTGCCAAGTATGTCAATGAAGAAGAAATAAATCAGCTAAAATCTGAAATGCAGGCTGTATCTGGTGACCTTATTTTTATAGTGGCAGGGGAGAATGAACAGGTTAACCAATCGCTGGGTATGCTTCGAACTAAATTAGCAAACACTCTAAATTTAATTCCTGAAAATCAATATAAATTTTTATGGGTAACCAATTTTCCCTTATTTGAGTATTCTCAGACTGAAAAGAGGTATACCTCAATGCATCACCCCTTTACTGCTCCTGTTGATGATGATGTTCCCTTACTGGACAGTAATCCTTATCAAGTGCGTTCTAAGGCCTATGATTTAGTTTTGAATGGAAATGAAATTGGTGGGGGGAGTATTCGAATTCATCAGACTGAGCTACAAGAAAAGATATTCCATTTATTAGGAATAAAACAGGAAGAAGCCCAAGAAAAATTTGGTTTTCTCTTAGAGGCATTAAAATATGGTGCTCCACCACATGGTGGGATTGCTTTTGGTATGGACAGACTGATTATGCTGTTGGCTGGTGCTACTTCCATACGAGAGGTAATTGCCTTTCCTAAAACACAGAAGGCAACCTGCCTGTTAACCGGTGCCCCAGCAGAGGTAAGCCCAGAACAACTAAAAGAATTACATTTAAAACTGGATATTTAATAATAGTTTATAGTTTTTGGTTGTTAGTTTTTAGTTAAATATAAAATCAGTAATCTAATACAAAACAGTCTTTTACCATATTTTTTTGTTTTTTATCTGAAAACTTAAAACTATAAAACTAATTAATAAAACTACTAATTAATGTATTTTTTATGAACAATAGCCACAATTATGATAATAATTGCAAATAGTTGTTGTATTTTATAAAAAAATGTGTTATATTATATTAGCAGAGAGAAATTGACAGGTTACCCTGCTGTGAGCGCTAATCTGATTAAGTTTTGACCCAACACTTT
>DKFO01000033.1:0-2347 GCA_002452835.1 Candidatus Atribacteria bacterium UBA6794
CCTGAAACCCCTCAAAGATAATACAATTCAAAAAAATTCTATCTTGTTTTGCCAACAAGATATTCAAGGGGAAGGACACCCCTCTTAAGAGGGGTGTCCCGAAGGGATGGGTATTCCTCTTGAAATCTCCTTTATTCCCATTTTAATCTTATTATTCTCACTAAATAAAAAAAGAGTATATTACCCTTCCTCTTGTCTTACTAAATTTTTTATAACAAATCAATCCCTTATCTTGAGGTATCGGAATTATTGAAATTCCGATACCTCAAATTAGGCTCTATTTAGTCAAAAAACGAGAATAGTGGACAAGCCTGGCATCCAGGATTATTTCTCTTGCAGTAATTCTTGCCAATCATTACCAGCTGAGCATGAAATTCATTATACAAAGAAGGTTCGGGGGGTAAGTGCTGCATAAAAAATTGTTGAATATGCTCGTAATTCTCATTAAGAGAGAAATAGCCATGCCGTTCAAATATTCTTCTGGTATAGGCATCAACTACAAAGACTGGCTTCCCCCCGGCATATAATAAGATACTATCAGCTGTTTCCGGCCCTATTCCATTTATAGCCAATAGTTCTTCCCTGATGATATGCCAATCACGGTTAAATAGTTTTTCTAAAGAACCACCGTATTTCTGGTAGAAAAAGTTAATAAAGTTCTTCAGCCGTCTTGCCTTGAGGTGGTAATAACCACAGGATTTGATTAGGTTTGCTAGATATTGCTCATCAATATGAAAAAGTGCTTCTACCTCCAGTAGCCCTTCTGCTTTAATTTTTGCTAGAGCTTTGCTAACATTCTGCCAGTTGGTATTCTGGGTTAATATGGCCCCTACTATAATCTCCAGCTCGGTTTCACCAGGCCACCAATGCAAAGGACCATAAAAATTTAAAAGAACATTATGCAGGGATAATAGTTTATTGGTAATACTACCGTCAATTTTCTTATCTTCCATAATTAATTTGGTTATATTACAAACTAAAAAAATCGGCCAAATGGACCTTTTCCAGGAAGCAGACCAATAATTTAATGGTTGCTTCTACATCATCTAGATGGCACATCTCCACCACAGAATGGATGTAACGGGATGGTATAGAAAGACCGCCAGTAATCACTCCACTACGACTTTTTTGAATAGAGCCCGCATCAGTCCCACCTCTTTCCATCACATCCATTTGATAGTCAATGTTATTCTCTTCGGCCAGTTTTCTTAAGAACTGGTATAATCCACGATGAGCAATCACCGAGGAATTCAACACCGTAATAGCTGTTCCTTTCCCAAGAGCACATCCCTTTTCTTCCTCTTTAATACCAGGAGTATCCATAGCTATAGTTACATCCAGGGCGATGCCGATATCCGGTTTAATGGCATAAGAAGAGGTAGTTGCTCCTCTTAAACCTACTTCCTCCTGGGAAGTTGCTACTGCATAAATATCAACCTCATGATTTTTGACCCTTCGTATTGCCTCAATAAGGACATATACCCCTACCCGGTTATCCAGAGCTAAGGAGGTTACCACCTTGTCATTCATTTGCACAAAATCTCGGTCAAAGGTAATGACATCTCCTGGTTGAATTAGATGTTCTACTTCTTTTTTCTCTAAACCAACATCAATAAAAAAATCCTTCATTTCTGGAGCCTTCTTCTTTTCAGCTTCCTCCAGGACATGAATCGGTTTAGAGCCAATAACTCCTATTATCTTTTTCTGGCCATGAATAATTACCCGCTGGGCAACTAAAGTTTTGGGATCAAATCCTCCGAGGCAGGCAAACCTGATAAATCCATGCTGGTCAATAGATTTAACCAAAAAACCTATCTGATCCATATGGGCTGCCAGCATCACTTTCTTCTGCTCAGTATTTTTTCCTTTCTCGGTTGCTTTTTTCAGGGCAATAACATTCCCCAGGCGGTCTATCTCCACCTTATCACAAAGAGATTCTAATTCTTCTTTGATAATAGCTGTTACCTCATTTTCATAGCCGGATATCCCCGGAGCCTCACAAAGCCTTTTTAATAATTCCATGTCTCTTCTCCTTTCTATCTTCTATTTAAATAATGGTATGATTAAGAATTTTCTATATCTATAATAATACATCTATAATAATATTAATATCTAAATTTCTCTGAAATTTCGATATTAATATTGATACTGCAAGATATTCAAGGGGAATCCTTCCCCTTGAGAACCCCTGAAATAACTTCCGACTAGCAACTGTATTTCAACAATATACGTTATACGTAATACGGTATACGATTTTTGTCATTGCGAGGAGCATAGCGACGAAGCAATCTCATCCACTTATACCCGCATCTTTTATCTAAAAACAGTTAACTGCAAACTGATAACT
>DKFO01000033.1:2404-3187 GCA_002452835.1 Candidatus Atribacteria bacterium UBA6794
TTGAAATTCCGATACTATAAAATACAGTCTTCTTTCTTCAGGCAATCAATAATTTCTTGATAGACAATTTATCAAATGCTTTCTTTATTTGCCTGTTCTTCTCGCTGAAATCCCTCTTTCAGCTCTCTCAAAACCTCTACCGGGTCTGCTACAAAAATTTTAGCACCACTGAGTATATCCACAAACCCCAACTCATTTTTATAACGAGGAACAATATGCTGATGCAAATGCTTGATAGATGCCCCGGCACTATCTCCTAAATTATAGCCTATATTAAATCCCTGAGGATGATATAATTTTTCTAATACTTTCATAGATAGAACTGTTAGACGATGTATCTCTATTACTTCCTCAGAAGATAATTCTAAAAATTTTTCAATATGCCGATTGGGAAAAATCATTAAGTGACCAGGATTGTAAGGATACAGGTTTAGAGCTATGGTCATCAAAGCAGTGTGGTAAATCTCAGAGTCCACTACTCTCTGGTCATGAGCTATAATAGCACATAAGATGCAGTCAACTTCAGGGCGTTTTCCCCTTACATAATCAGCTTTAGCAGGTACAAAGAGATGTTTTTTCATTAATTTTCCCCTTAAGAATTTCTGTAATTAAAATCAAAATATGACTTTATCACCCTCACCTTCCCTCTCCCTTCTCAGGGAGAGGAATGAGGAGCTAATTCAGTAATAAGTAACCAGTAATAGGCAATAGGCAAATTAAATGCCAGATACTAACAACCAACGATTAATTTTTATGATATATGTTATACGTAATACGGTATAC
>DKFO01000042.1 GCA_002452835.1 Candidatus Atribacteria bacterium UBA6794
GTAACCAGTAATAGGCAATAGGCAAATTAAATGCCAGATACTAACAACCAACGATTAATTTTTATGATATATGTTATACGTAATACGGTATACGATTGTTGTCATTGCGAGGAGCAAAGCGACGAAGCAATCTCATCCACTTATACCCGCATCTTTTATCTGAAAACAGTTAACTGTAAACTGATAACTATTTATCACCCTCACCTTATCTCACTCCCTCTAAGGGAGAGTGTTAAAATATATTATTCCTAATTTAAGAAAGATTATCTTGTAGTATCGGAATTATTGAAATTCCTATACTACAAGATTGACATTTATTTATCATATTATTTAATATTTTGTATTGATTGTCTTATCTTTTATTTTTTAATAAGCATCGAAAATGTTTAGCAATTTAAAGTATTATATTATTACTTATTAAAATTAGAGAAAAGTATTTATATAGTATCGAATTTTTTAAAAATTTTGATACAATAAAAAAACCAAAAAAATTATTTAAAATGAACTTAACTTTTTTCAGAAACTATCAACAATCTAAAAAAATAGAAACACTTATTTCCCTTAATAGAATTTTTTGTGGGGCAAAATCCTTGAAGAATGACCCTGTAGTCACATTTTGCTAAAATTATATCACTTCCTCTTAAAAAAACAATACCTCTCTTAATAATATTTTTGATTTATAAATTTAAATTAATTAATCCTATTTTTTTGATTTATAACCTGTAATATTAACTCATAATCACTTAGTTTATCCAGATCAATCATGACTTCTGGATCCTCTATTATAATACCCTTTGCTGGATATCCTATTATCTCAGCTGCTCTTTCTTCAATTTCCTCGATAGAGAGTGATTTTAGCAAATACTTTACCATAAATTTTAGGCCTAATAAGCCCACATATTTTTTTAGGTCTTTTCGTTTTTCATAAAGTTCATTCAATAAATCTCTGTTCTTTTCAAATAACGGTCTGGCAAATATGGCCATATTGCCACCACAAAAAATCCCTTCTTTTAATGTAGCATAAGAACGAATAGTTTGAGGATATTTTTGGAGAATTATTTCCTTAGTAATAATGGGATAGTAGAAAAAAGCATCATATTGTTCACATTTCTTTATAAAACGGTCAATTATCTCACCAGTAATTAAGGGAATATCTGAAGTTAAAACTAAAATTTTATAATCGTCTTTAAAATAATCAAGACCAATTTCAATATTTTTAATAATAGATTCTGTTGCCTCCAATATTTTATTTACCTTTTTCTCAATAAAGGGGGCTAAATCATATTCTGGTCCTACCACAACAATATTTTGAATCTCCTTTGCCTCAATCAAGGCATTAACCACATACTCAACTAAAGGAATTTCATTAATAAGTAGTAAAGCTTTGTTATTTAGTTCATTGTTAATTTCTAATTTGCTGCCATTTTGTTTACCAGCCAGAATTAAAGCATTCATCTACTATTACTCCAGATAATTGGGCTTTTTTATTTTTCCAGTCTAATATTCTTTTATAGCTGCTTCAATAAAGCTTCTAAATAAAGGATGGGGACGATTTGGTCTGGATTTAAATTCAGGATGAAATTGAACTCCTACAAACCAGGGATGTTCTTTCAATTCAATAATTTCCACTAGATTGTTCTCTAAATTCATTCCACTAAATATTATACCAGCTTGTTCAAATTCTGACAAAAATTTATTATTAAACTCGTAACGGTGCCGGTGTCTTTCCTGTATTACTTCTCTTTTATAAATTCTATAAGCAAGTGTCCCTTTTGTCAAATGACAGTTATAATTGCCTAATCGCATCGTTCCACCCTTGTCATTAATGTTTTTTTGATTTTCTAATAGCATAAAAATGGGATAAGGAGTATCCGGGTTAAATTCTGTACTATTTGCTCCAACTAACCCCAATTTATTTCTAGCCAGTTCTAGCAAGGCACATTGCATACCTAAGCAAATGCCCATAAATGGAATTTTATTTTCCCGTGCAAAGTGAACAGCATGAATTTTACCTTCTATACCTCTAGTTCCGAAACCACCAGGGATAAGTATTCCTTGAATTCCTTTTAAAATATTTTTAACATCATTTTTCAGTAAATAATCAGCATCAATTCTCTTTATCTCAATTTTGCATTGGTGATAGATTCCGGCATGAATTAATGCTTCATTAATACTCATATAGGCATCCTTTAACCGAATATACTTTCCGATAACTGCAATGGTAGTCTTTTTCTCTGGATGGCCCAAACGATATAACATTTCCTGCCATTCTTTTAAATCAGGTTCCTCAACTGGCAGTTGCAGCTTTTTAACTATTAAATCACCCAATCCTTGTTCTTCTAAAACAAGAGGAACTTCGTAGATGGAATCTACATCTCCTATTTCAATAATACCATCTTTAGGTATATCACAGAATAAAGATATTTTTTCCTTCACCGAATCAGTTAATCTGGATTGGGTTCGGCAAATTAAAAGATCTGGTTGAATTCCGATACTCCTTAATTCTTTAATGCTATGTTGAGTGGGCTTTGATTTAATTTCTTTTGCCGCCTTCAGATAAGGGAAAAAGGAAACATGCACATAGAGAACATTTTCTCTTCCTATATCGTTTCTGAATTGTCTTATAGCCTCCAAAAAAGGTAATCCTTCTATATCTCCGACCGTACCTCCAATTTCCACGATAATAACATCTAAGGGAGGTTGACCGGGCTTGTTTAAAAGTTTAATACTAGCCTTTATTTCATCAGTAATATGGGGAATAATCTGGACTGTTTTTCCCAAAAAATCCCCCTTCCTTTCCTTAGAAATGACTGCATTATAAATTTTTCCAGTGGTAATACTATTATCTTTGGTTAGATTAACATCTATAAATCTTTCATAATGCCCTAAGTCTAAATCAGTTTCCGCTCCATCTTCGGTAACAAATGCCTCACCATGCTGATATGGACTCATGGTGCCAGCATCTACATTGAGATAGGGATCATGTTTTTGAATAGATACTCTCAGTCCTCTACTCTTCAAAATCCTACCAATGGATGCGGCAGTAATTCCCTTACCTATTGAAGAAACAACTCCTCCTGTTATAAAAATATATTTGGTCATGTAAAACCTCTAATTGAATTTATCAATAACTTATAGTCGTAAGTAATTGGTATTTATTCTTTGGAAAAACCTTCTTACCTAATGCGTTATTATCAATATAAAAAAACTAAAAATTACTCTGTCTTATTATAACAGGTATATTATAATTAGAAATAGAAAAAAATTTAAGAATAAAAGTGAATAATTTAAAATTATAATACAGGAAAAGGTCAATAATTTAATACATATATGGTAGTCTTTTCAGGAAGAGACTGGTAGTCAATGTTCAAGGTTTTTTCCTTTATGATTTTCACCTTCTGTTTTTTATCTAAAAAAAACGATACCGGATCTATAGACCACTTAATAGCATCAGTTTTATAATGCATAGGGATAACAATCTTTGGTTTAATCTGCTCGATTACCTGGTCAGCTTGAACATGATTAATAGTATAATAGCCACCAGTAGGAATGAATAAAATATCTACTTGATTTATTTCCTCCAGTTGCCCACTATCCAGTAAATGACCCAAATCCCCAAGATGGCATAATACCATTTCATCTGTCTTGATAATAAAGATGGTATTGTTCCCTCTATATTCTCCAAAAACACTATCATGATAGGAATTAATTCCTTTAAAAATTATCTTATGGGTATCGCGATTAACAGGCCCTTTTAAAACAACTGGTTTCCCTTTAATTCCCATAGTATTATTGTGGTCATAATGTTCATGGCTTATGGTAATAATATTTATTTTCTCTTTAGTCATTCGATATCCTAATGTTCCATCAAAAGGGTCAGTTAAAATATTAATTCCCCGCTGGTTAGTAATTAGAAAACAAGAATGTCCTAACCATCTTATTTCCATAATTTGTCAGTACCTCATTCAATTATAATTATAATATTCTAAATTCTAAACTTCGGAGCTATTCATTATAAATTGTAAGATATGTTGCATCTTTTGTAAGGCAATATGTTCAGAGTAAGGTAAGATAATGTTACCCGATTCGGATAATTCAATTAGCTTGAATGGCTCTTTACTTAATTGGTCAATAATTTCTTTTACCTCCATCTGTTCAATCGCCTCATCACCAAATGGCTTACCAATAGTATTTAACTGTTTAACCAGGAGATTAATATCCATAAAGGCATTTTTTAGTCTTGATTCCTGTAAAATATGAAGCATCCTTTTCATTAATTTCCACTTTCGCCACTGATTTTCTCTTATTTCCTGTAATTTTTCAAGATTATTTTTGGGATGATGCATAGGGTTAAAGGCAATTCTTAAATCGAATAAGGAAAATGGTACCTGTTGGTGTTCTTTAATTAGATAATCTAATATAGAAAGTTCATACAATTGGACTGCTTCTTCACTGGCTCTATCAATTAATTCTTTTAAATAAAATTTTTCTGAAAATAATATTATTGAATCAGCATTTATCATTTCTTTAGCTTTTCTCATACCCGACCAATCAAGGGAATGTACCATATTTATATTGTAATTCTTTGGTAAACCAGTAACAATTAAGGAGTAAGACTTATAATCCAAAGCTGCCTTAGCCAGTAATAGTTTGTTTTGGGAGTCAGTACACCATTGGGTATCATAACCTAAAAATTCAAAACATTTTTTAAGTGATTGCTGAAAATCATTAAAGTTATCAGCAGTAAAAAGATTTAAATACAATTGCTCTGTTTTATCTAACCATTCAAATAGCCCCCAGAGATTTTTTTGCATCTCAACAAAACGGTTGTCATTACTCAATATATTCTGAATATAACCTTCAAATAAACCTTGATGAGCAGGTTCTTCCTTGATAACTCTGGTATATATCTGCAAACAGCTTAGTGGTTTCCCCTCTTCTTGCAAGATTTGATAAATTGAATCCCCCATATCTTGTTCTGTGTTGAACTTTATATCTTTTTCTGCTATAAGGAAATATGTCCTCTTAGTTTCCTCAATTAAACCTATTAAAATAGTATCATTCACCTCTAATCCCTTTTTTTGATACCATTCCTTAAATCCAGAAATTAATTTTTGGCGATAATCAACTATCGCCTTTATTTCTTCTCCATCGCTATCAATAAAAGTAACCTCCACAGGTCGTTCATCGCGACTCAAAGAAAAATAGGGTTTTAAATAAGTAGTCAAATAGATTGTTCCGTTTCGAAGACAATAAGAAGTTAAAGTATACGGTAAATTTGCCTCTCGATATTTCCATTTTAGCAGGCCCCATATTCCACGTTTATACCTTACAAATCTCTGGTCTACACCCATTAAGGCATTAACATCATGATGGGGATGTTCTGCTTTAATCTCCTTTATTTTCATTATTTCTTCAGTTATCTTACGATAATGCATAGGGTAATGATTTTCTTCCAGAATGTTATAAGCCAAATCAGCAATTGATTGTTTAGACATTACTCACCCCCATTCCGGGATAAATTTGTGAGAAAAATTATTTCTAACCACCCAATTTATAATTTTTCATTAATTCTACATATGCTGCAGCATGTTCTCTTAACAGAAACCTCTCTTCTGGAGTAATTTCTCTTACTACCTTCCCCGGTACACCCATAACCATAGAATTAGCTGGAATTACCGTTTTAGGGGTAACTACTGTTCCGGCAGCAATAATAGAATTTTGTTCAATCACTACCTCATCTAAAATATTAGCACCTGAACCGATTAAAGTATAGTCCTTTATCATACACCCATGTAAAATCGCTCCATGACCAATTGTAACATAATTTCCCACTTTAGTGGGTAAATTTTCTGCTACATGAATCACAGTACCATCCTGAACACTGGTATGATTACCAATAGAAATACAAGCAAGGTCAGCTCTTAATACCGCAGAAAACCAAATACTACTATACTGACCAACATAAACCTCTCCAATCAGAGTGGCATTTTCTACTACCAAGGCAGTAGTATCAATAACAGGAGTCTTATTTCGGTATTTTAAAATCATATCTTATCCCTTACCTCCAATATATCTTTGATTTTTTGAGCAGTTTTCTCTCCAATACCGGGGAGTTCTTTTAATTCCTCAACTTGGACCTCTCTAATATGTTCAATACTTTTAAATTTAGATAATAGCATTTTTTTCTTTTTTTCGCCAATGCCAGGTATAAAATCAAGAAGAGAATTTTTAATTATTTTACTACGTAATTTTTTATGGTAACTCAAAGCAAAGCGATGTGCTTCATCTCTGATTCTTTGAATTAGAAAGAAAGCCTCTGAATTTCTAGGAAGTATTACCGGTTCTCTTTTCCCAGGTTGAAATAATTGTTCCTCTTTCTTGGCTAATGCTACCACCTTTACCCTTAAGTTCAATTTTTGCAATACCTCTACCGCTACGTTTAATTGCCCTTTCCCCCCATCAACTAATATCAAGTCTGGTAAGCTCTCCTTTGTCACCTGAGCAGCACTTAATCGCCTCTCTAAAATCTCTCTCATCATAGCAGTATCATTAATCCCTTCTTGATATTTAATTTTAAAATGGCGATACTTCTTCTTATTCGGCATACCAGATTGAAAGGTAATTTGAGAGCCAACTGCTATTTTCCCCTGAATATTAGAGATATCATATGCTTCTATGGTAAGAGGTATCACGGGTAATTCTAAATAATTCTGCAAATCTAAGAGGGCTTTCGGTATAGATTCTTTATCCTCAGTTTCTTTTAGATAGATATCTAATCTTTTCTGGTAAGACTTACTTATCCTCTCCTGACTAATAACTTTTTCAATCATTATGATAGTATCTCTGATTTTTGCTGCCTTCTCATATAACATCATCTGGGAAGCAATCTTCATTTCCTGTCTTAAATTTTTTAATAAGGACTTATGCCTTCCAGACAGGAGAAGGGAGCATTCCCTGACCTTTTTGCTATATTCATCCTGCTCTATCTTCCCAGCACAGGGGGCAGAACAAAGACCAATTTGGTAATCTAGACAAATTTTTCCTGAATCATATTTCCTCTGGCTACAATTTCTGATTTTAAAAATATATCTTAATTTTTGAACCGCCTTTCTGGTTGTTTCTACATCGGTAAAAGGACCATAAAAAAGCGCTTTCTTTTCAGCAATCTTACTAGTTTTTCTAACTAAATGAATAGCAGGGAAAATATGGCCTTTGGTAATTTGAATATAGGGATAACTCTTATCATCTTTCAACTGGATATTAAAGTAAGGTTTAATCTTTTTTACCAGTCTACTTTCTAAAAGTAAGGCTTCCATTTCAGAGGCAGTAATAATATATTCTATATTGTTAATTTGATTAATCATCTGCCTTACTTTTGCTGAGTGAGAATTAGACTGGCTGAAATAAGAAGAAACGCGATTCTTTAGAGAAACAGCCTTGCCAATATAAATAATCTCTCCTGTTCGGTCTTTAAAAAGATAGACTCCACTTTGTTCCGGTAAATTATTTATTTTTTCTAAGATATTCATTTATTAATTTAATCTCCAGTATCAATAATATCTAATCTCATCTATCTTTCTACCTTTAATGCCTTTTTCAGAAATCGTCCAGTAAAGGAAAGAGGATGGTTAATAATTTCCTCTGGCGTTCCGGTAAATACTACATCTCCACCTTCCTCACCACCACCTGGACCTAAATCAATAATATGGTCAGCAGATTTAATGACCTCTAAGTTGTGTTCAATAACTAATACCGTATTGCCCTGATCAACTAATCGATTTAAAACATCCAGCAATTTTTTTACATCATCAAAATGTAAACCAGTAGTTGGCTCATCTAAAAGATATAATGTTTTTCCAGTACTGGTCTTACTTAATTCTTTGGCTAGCTTTACTCTTTGGGCTTCTCCCCCTGATAAAGTAGTAGCTGATTGTCCTAATTTTATATAGCCCAAACCAACATCAATGAGGGTTTTTAATCCTCTTTTTATTTTAGGAATATTCTCAAAGAACTGACTGCCTTCCTCTACCGTCATGTCCAATACTTGGGCAATATTTTTTTCTTTATATTTTATTTCCAGGGTTTCTCGATTAAATCTATTTCCTTTACAAACCTCACAGGGAATATATATATCAGGAAGAAAAAACATCTCAATTTTGACTATTCCGGCACCCTCACAGGCCTCACATCTTCCCCCCTTTACATTAAAACTAAATCTACCAGGAGTATAACCCCTCATCCTGGCAAAATTAGTCTTAGCAAATAATTCTCTAATGGGAGTAAATACCCCAGTATAGGTAGCCGGATTGGAACGCGATGTTTTACCAATGGGAGATTGGTCTATGATAATTACCTTATCAATATTTTCAATTCCTTCCAGACGTTCAAATTCACCCGGTTTTACTCTACTATGATACAATTCTCTCAAGAGTGCCTTGTATAATATCTCCTCAATTAAAGTACTCTTTCCAGAACCAGATACCCCGGTTACGCAGTTAAATTTTCCCAGAGGTATCTTAACCTCAATATTTTTTAAATTATACTGACGGGCACCAATGATCCGGATATATTTCCCATTACCACTCCTTCTCTTTTGAGGAACCGGGATCTGCTGCTTATTACTTAAATATTGACCAGTTATGGATAATTGGTTATCCATAATATCTTTTTCTTTTCCCAGAGCCACTACATAACCACCATGAATACCCGCTCCAGGCCCTAAGTCTACAATATAATCTGCAGACCTGATGGTTTGTTCGTCATGTTCAATGACAATAACGGTATTCCCTAAATCTCTTAACTGAAGTAAAGTTTGTAGTAATTTGTTATTATCCCTTTGATGTAAGCCTATGGAGGGTTCATCCAGAATATATAAAACTCCAGTTAGACTGGAACCAATTTGGGTGGCCAACCTTATTCGTTGATTTTCTCCCCCGGCCAGAGTTGATGAAGCACGGGAAAGTGTTAGATAATCCAATCCCACATTCATTAAGAAATTTAATCTATTTAATATCTCCTTTCTAATCTGTCTGGATATCTCAGCTTCTTTTTGTTCCATAGCAAGATTCTCAAAAAAATGAATAATCTCTTTTACCGTCATATCAGAGAGCTCAGCTATGGAATAACCAGCAATCTTTACCATTAAACTTTCCGGTCGAAGTCTTTTCCCATTACAGACTGGACAATTATTTATGGTCATGAATTTTTGAATCTCAGCACGAATATATTCAGACTTTGTTTCCCGATATCTTCTCTTTAGATTATTAATAACCCCTTCAAATTCATTATGATGGATCCAGGAATCACCTTCCTCTAAATTACGATACTCAAAGGATATTTTGGTATCCCCAGATCCATAAAGTAAAGCCTTTTGCTGTTCTTCCGTTAATTTATTAAAGGGAGTAGATAATTCAAATCCGTAATGTTTTGCTACTCCCAGTAAAATATGGTAGAGATATCTTCCCTTTATAAATCCCCAGGGTAGTAGGGCTCCTTCTAATATTGACTTATTTTTATCAGGTACTACCAAATCGGGATCAAATTCCATTTTATAACCAAGTCCACTACAATTGGGACAGGCACCATAGGGACTGTTAAAAGAAAACATACGGGGGGTAATCTCAGGCAGGTTAATCCCACAATAAGGACAGGAAAATTTTTCACTAAAAATATATTCTCTGTCCTGGTCATCCAAAATAATAACTAACCCATCACTTAAATTTAAAGCTGTTTCCACCGAATTACTCAATCTACTCTTGATTTCTGGCTTTATTATTAATCGGTCTACAACAACATCAATCTTGTGCATTTGATAACGAGCCAGGTTAATATCATCATCTAAGTCAACTATCTTACCATCAACCCGTAATCTAATAAATCCCTTCTTCCTGACTTCTTCCATAATCTGGCGATGCTCACCTTTTTTGGACCTGATAATAGGTGACAGTATTTTTATTCTGGTATTTTCAGGAAAATTCATGATCTGATCTATAATCTGATCAATACTCTGTCTGGTTATTCTTCTTCCACAATTGGGACAATAAGGAATACCTATACTGGCATAAAGTAATCGTAGATAATCATATATTTCAGTAACAGTGCCCACCGTGGAACGTGGATTTTTGCCAGCCTTCCGCTGATCAATAGAAATGGATGGTGATAATCCTTCGATATAATCCACATCTGGTTTATCTAACCTCTCCATAAACTGTCGTGCATAAGAGGAGAGAGATTCTATATAACGTCTCTGGCTTTCGGCATAAATAGTATCAAAAGCAAGTGATGATTTCCCTGACCCACTTAAACCAGTTATGACAATCAATTTATTGCGGGGTAGACTTAAGGAAATATTTTTTAAATTATGTTCCCGGGCACCTTTTATGATAATTTTATTTCGTCCCATTTTTTCAACTCCAAATAGTCTAGTATTTTAGTATACCGTATATCGTATAACGTATATCATGTAATTCAGTAATAAGTTTAAAAGCAGTTTTTAGTTTATAGTTAACAGTTTTCAGAAAAGAATAAAGAATATAAATAGTCAAGGATTGGGCTATATTATAGATTATTTATTGATTTTGTATTTTAACTAAAAAATGAAAACTGATAACTGATAACTTTTTTACCTAAATATTACTTTTTCCCTCTTCAATCTTTTTATCTCATCTCTCAATAAAGCTGCTCTTTCGAAGTCAAGTTCCTTTGCGGCTTGATTCATCTCATTTTTTAAGGATTTTATTAAGGCACTCAGACTACTTTTGGGTAAATACTTTGTTTTACCCTCACTTATCTTATAGTCTCTGCTTTCCAACTCTTCCCAATCCGTCATTTCAGAATAGATTAAATCCTCAATAGGTTTCTGAATAGTCCTGGGAATAATATTATTCTTTAAATTATATTCCAGTTGTATCTTTCTACGGCGATTAGTTTCGGCTATTGCTCTCTGAATAGAACCAGTGATTTCATTACAGTATAATATCACTGTTCCATTAACATTACGGGCTGCTCTACCCATAGTCTGAATCAGAGAAGTTTCTGACCTTAAAAACCCTTCCTTATCTGCATCCAGAATGGCAACTAATGATACTTCCGGCAAATCCAATCCCTCTCTCAATAAATTTACCCCTACCAGTACATCAAATTTACCTTCTCTTAAATCTTTTAGAATTTTCACTCTTTCAATGGTGCCAATCTCAGAATGAAGGTATCTCACTTTAATATTTATTCCCTGTAAATATTCAGCAGTAGCTTCAGCCATCCTTTTAGTCAGGGTAGTAACCAAAACCCTTTCCTTTTGACTCACTCTCTTTTTAATTTCAGCAATTAGGTCATCAATCTGGTATTCAGCCGGTCGAATTATCACTTCCGGATCTACTAGCCCAGTAGGTCTTATGATTTGTTCTACAATTTGATGACTTTTATTTACTTCATATTGAGCAGGTGTAGCAGAAATAAACATTACCTTTTTCATATATTTTTCAAATTCCTGAAAAACCAATGGTCGGTTATCATAGGCTGAAGGCAGGCGAAAACCATATTGAACTAGACTATCCTTTCTGGATTTATCTCCAGCATACATTCCTCTTAGCTGCGGTATGGTAACATGAGATTCATCAATTAGAATGAGAAATGGTTTAGGGAAATAATCCAGTAAGGTGGCTGGTGGCTCACCAGCTTTTCGGCCACTTAAATGTCTGGAATAATTTTCGATACCGGCACAGTAACCAAATTGGGATAACATTTCCAGGTCATATTTGGTTCTTTGTTCCAATCTCTCTGCTTCCAGTAGCTTATTCTTCTTACGAAAATAAGCTAACCTTTCTGCTAATTCCATTTTGATGGTTTTAATTGCTTCGGTTATCCTCTGGTGAGGAGTAACAAAATGTTTTGCTGGATAAATTGTTATTTTCTCTTTTCTGGCAATTTTATGTCCAGTTAAGGGATCAATTTCAGTTATTGATTCAATAGTATCTCCAAAAAATTCTATTCGAAAGGCATTTTCCGCATAAGCTGGAAATACGTCTAGGACATCACCTCTTATTCGAAAGCGTCCTCTTTGGAAGTCAACATCATTCCTTTCATACTGTATTTCTACCAATCTTGCACTCAATTCCTCCAATTCCCATTGCTGGTTTTCTGCTAAACATAAAACCATTTGTGTGAAATCGGCAGGAGACCCAAGTCCATAAATACAGGAAACACTGGAGACTATAATTACATCTTTTCTTTCCAATAAATTAGCAGTAGCTGCTAGCCGTAAGCGGTCAATTTCTTCATTGATAGAGGCATCCTTTTCAATATAGGTATCGGTGCGAGGAATATAAGCTTCTGGCTGATAGTAATCATAATAGCTAACAAAGTAACCAACCGCATTATAAGGGAAAAATCTCCTGAACTCATTACAAAGCTGAGCCGCCAGAGTTTTATTATGAGAAATAACCAGAGTTGGTAATTGTAAATACTGAATAACATGAGCCATAGTATAAGTTTTACCAGAACCAGTTACCCCCAGTAAGGTTTGAATATCTTTTCCTTCCTGAAATCCCTGACAGATCTTCTTTATAGCTTCAGGTTGATCTCCCTGTGGGGAATAATCAGCAATTAATTGAAAAGTTCTGCTCATTTAAAATAACCTTCCTGCAATTTTTATTCATTTCTCAGGTAGTATTTAGTTAGGAACCTATCATTTTTTTTTACTTTGATATCATCAGTATAAAAGAGAAAAAATGATAAATTATTCCAAACATAGATTATACCACAAAGTATAACAGAGATATTCAGGGGAGGTATCCCCTGAAACCACCCTCTTATTAGTATTCAGTATCGAGTATTGAGTATATAGTTTAAATGCTAGTTAAAAAATAAAGAAAAAATATCGTTATAATAAATGCTATCTTGTTTTAGCAACAAGATATTCAGGGGAAGTATCCCCTGAAACCCCCCTCTTATTAGTATTGAGTATCGAGTATTGAGTATATAGTAAATTCTAATTAAAAAATAATGTCTTAATTTGTATAAATCAGAAATTCATTAAATTATTAACATAATTTATCAGGGGAAGTATCCCCTGAAACCCCCCTCTTATTAGTATTGAGTATCGAGTATTTAGTATATAGTTTAAATGCTAGTTAAAAAATAAAGAAAAAATATCGTTATAATAAATGCTATCTTGTTTTAGCAACAAGATATTCAGGGGAAGTATCCCCTGAAACCCCTCAATTATCAGTATTCAGTATCGAGTATTGAGTATATAGTATAGTAAATCTTAGTTAATAAATAAATAAAAATACCTTACTTCCCCTACTTCTCCTCTCCCCTCGAGGGAGAGGGTTAGGGTGAGGGGGTTAGTATCTATTATCCCTTAATTTAGAGACTTTAAAAAAAGTGTCAATACTGCAAAATATTCAAGGGAAATCCTTCCCCTTGAGAACCACTGAAATAATTTCCGACTAACGACTGTATTTTAATGATATACAATATACGTTATACGATATACGATTTTGTCATTGCGAGGAGCAAAGCGACGAAGCAATCTCATTCACTTATACCCGCAGTATTATATTAATAGAAAGAGGGTTTACAGTTATTGGTTCTCAGTTTTCAGACCAAAGATACAGGTATAATAGTATGAGATTGCCACGTCTGCCCCTTGCTCCTTAACTAGTGTTAAGAGGCAAGAGGCAGGCTCACAATGACATTTTTCCTCAATACTGTTAAGGTAACGGAACAATAATATTTCTAATTGGGCTTAATAATTTAAGGTATTTATTATTTAACCCTTTTTACTTTTTTATAATTCAGGTCCTTAATCTTCCAGAAATTTCTATTAATATCATATTTTAAAAATTCAGAAAATGAAAAAGTAGA
Organism: Candidatus Atribacteria bacterium UBA6794; assembly: GCA_002452835.1. Taxonomy (GTDB): domain Bacteria; phylum Atribacterota; class Phoenicimicrobiia; order Phoenicimicrobiales; family Stramentimicrobiaceae; genus Oleihabitans. The sequence continues at coordinate 13,870 of DKFO01000042.1, forward strand.
GATAATAAAATAATATTAATTGTGGTAGAAAAAGCTCATTTTAAATTAGGATTTAGCAGAAAGGTCCTTCTCAAGTTCTTTCCACACCTGTAATACCTTTTTTTTGGTTTGCTGCAGGGAAAAACAATTATCAATAACATAATCAGCTCGGGAAAGCTTCTCTTCTAGAGGCATCTGAGATTCAATCCTCTGAATTGCTTCTTCTCTGGTCAGATTATTCCTGAGTAGGAGTCTTTTTAGTTGCTCTTCTCTGTTCAAATAAACTACAATGATTTTATCCATCATATCTTCCAGGTGAGCCTCAAATAATAAGGGGGCCTCAACGATACAGATAATATCTTTCTGGTATTTACTTTTGAGCTGGTTTATTTGCTTTTTAATCATTAAAGTTATCTCAGGGTGAGTTATACTATTTAAGACTGCCAATTTTTCTTTATTGCTAAAGACAATATCTGCTAATTTTTTACGATTAATTTCCAGGTCATCTCTTAATATTTCCGGCCCAAAATATTCCACAATACCCTGCCAGGCTTTTTCCCCAGGACGAACAACTTTACGAGCAATTTCATCTGCATCAATTACCTGGGCACCTAATTCTTGAAACATTTTGGCAATCGTTGTTTTGCCGGAGACGATGCCTCCGGTTAAACCAACAATCAACATCTTCAATAAAATTTAACCTCTACCCTAATGAATAGATTTAATGATATCATTTCATTCATTCTAATTCCCCCCAGCGATGGCCAGTTTTAAAATTTACCTTTAGTAGAATACTTAATTTCAAAATGTTTTCCATAATTTCTTTAATAATAACCCTTCTTCTTTCTAGTTCAGGCTCTGCGATTTCAAAGATTAATTCATCATGAATTTGCAGGATTAGTCCACTGGTTAGCTTCAGGCTTTCCATTTTGGAGTGTATTTCAATCATAGCCATCTTAATTAAGTCTGCTGCCGTTCCCTGAATAGGAGTATTAATAGCAGTTCTCTCATAAAATTCTCGAATAGATTTATTCGGGCTATCAATACCTTCTAGATATCTTATCCGATTTAACATAGTCTGGACATATTTATTTTTTCTGGCCGAAGTAATCTGCTCATCGATATACTCTTTAACCCGCCAATATTTTTGAAAATAGGCTTCAATATATTGCTGGGCATCTTCTCTACTTATCCTGAGCGTGCTGGCTAAGCCATAACTGCTCATGCCATAGATAATACCGAAGTTTATAGTCTTAGCAATTCTTCTCATTTCTGCACTAACCAAATTCAAATCGATACCAAAAATTTGAGCTGCCGTATAGGCATGAATATCACGGTCTTGCAAAAAAGCATCCAATAAATTTTGATCCTGGGATAAATGGGCTAGAATCCTAAGTTCAATCTGGGAATAATCAGCAGATAAATAAATATTTCCTTCCTCAGCAATAAAGGCATTCCTGATAGCTCGACCCAACTCAGTCCGTACCGGTATATTCTGTAAATTAGGATTATTGCTACTCAATCTCCCGGTTGAAGTACCAGTTTGATTAAAACAGGTATGAATCCTGCCAGTTTGTGGATTAATCAACCGCGGTAATTTGTCAATATAAGTATTCTTTAATTTCTCCAGCTCACGATAATCCAGTATTTTAGCTACTACTTCATGCTTTTCAGACAACTCCAGTAAAACTTGCGCATCAGTTGAATAACCAGTTTTAATCTTTTTCCCAGTGGGAAGTTTTAGTTTTTCAAATAAAACTTGACTTAATTGTTTGGGTGAATTTAAATTAAATTCACTACCTGCTAAATTAAAAATTTCAGCTCTAATTTCTGCTATCTTCTTGGAAAATTGTTGGGACATCTTTTTTAAAAAAACGGTATCTAACTTTACCCCTCTTTTTTCCATCAGATAAAGTACCTTAATTAGGGGTAATTCAATATCTAAATAAAGCTGGTCCAATTTTTTCTCCGAGAGTTGGTCCCATAATATTTTTTTTAAAGGTAACAATAATCTTACCTGCCGGCAAATTTCTCTTCCCTGTTCGTTAGGAGAACCTCCAACCACAAAATCTTCTCCAGCTAAGTAATCTTCTATTATTTTTGTTAAATGATAATCCTGCTGAGAAGGGTTTAATAGATAGGCAGCAATTTTGCTATCAAAATAGGGAGGTTGGAAAAAATATTCCTTATCATAGAAATAAGTGCAAAAATTTTTGAGGTCAAAACCAATTTTCTCGATTTTCTCCTGTTGAAAAAGTGCACCAAGATGTTTCTGTATTATTTCTTTAGTAATGCCATTTGAGTCTCCTAACAGAGTATTATCTGGACTAATCTTGATTAAGAACACTTCGTCTGGTAGGGCAATAGCAATACTTTGGGGGAAGTTAGCCAATGTAGAAGAGTGATTAAATCCCAGTAAAAAAGAGAAGGATCTTTCTGATTTTATCTTCTGGCTTAATGATATTAATTGTTCTTCAGTGTTAATCTCCTGAAAATAATCATTTGTTTTTTTTATTTTTTTGCCATCACTTTCCGGAATAGGGATTTTATCCAAGAGTTTCTTAAATTCGTATTTTCGAAATATATTACGTAATTCTTCATAATCAGGTCCCTGATAACCAATCTTTTGAAATTCTAAACCAAGAGCTATATCTCTTTTGATTACTGCAAGCATCTTGCTTAATCGGGCTTGAGCTTGATATTTTAAAATTTTTTCTCTGATTGATTTGTTTTCTATCTGATTGGCATTCTCAATTATATTTTCTAAAGTACCAAATTTCTGGATTAATGTTTTAGCAGTTTTTTCTCCAATTCCCGGAATTCCCGGTATATTATCTGAGGAATCGCCTTTAAGCCCAACATAATCAGGAATTAATTGTGGGTCAAAGCCAAGCATTTTTTTAATGGATTCTAATTGATGATGTTCAACCTGAGTAATCCCTTTCTGCATTAATAATATTTCACTATCTTCATCAATCAGTTGTAATAAATCTCGATCACCAGTTACAATAACAGTTTTATATTCACTATCTTTAGCCTGCTGAACAAGAGAGCCAATGATATCATCAGCTTCATATCCCTGCAATTCAATAGTGGGAATATTAAATTTATCCACAATTTCTTTAATAATGGGTAATTGTTCTATCAATTCAGGTGGCATTTTTTCTCTTTGGGCTTTATAGGAAGCAAATTGTTTATGACGAAAAGTAGGCTGGGGGGTATCAAAAGCAATAATAATACTATCAGGTTTTTGCTCCTGTAGTAATCTCATCAGTACCATAGTGAAACCATAGGCAGCGTTAATAAGTTGTCCATAGGAAGTAGTTAATTTTGGTAAAGCAAAAAAAGAACGGTAGATTAAACCCTGCCCATCAATCAGAAATAATTTTTTTGCTTTTTTTACCATATAGCTACTCCTGTTTTTTAAATTGAAAATATTTCAGTTAATCTAATTGACTTTTAATTATCAGCCTTGACATTAGAAATGGTCTAATCTATAATTTTTAAGGACATTTCTAAAATGCCGAAGTGGCGAAATTGGTAGACGCACTGGACTCAAAATCCAGCGAGCCTCAAAGCTCATGTCGGTTCAACTCCGACCTTCGGCACCATTTTTATATTTTTACCTTATCATTATTTTCAAACCACACTTGTGCACTGGTTAAATAATCTCTAATTTCTCTAGTAATATCCTGGTTATACTTAACACTGATATGCTCATCAATATGATGATGGTATACTTTTTGTTCAGACTTAAAATGGATTATAACCCTATTTGGTCCTGGATATCGCAACAATATATCCTTTAAACCTTTTAAACTTTCTAACTCAAGTTGAGCTAAATCTACCTCAATATGCAGAGCACCTTGCTCTCCAGTTCTTTCTCCTCTCCCATTTAGGCCATTTTGACCCTCTTTTTTTTGATACTCATCTATCGGTATGATTGATTCAGCCAGTAATTTTACATTAACCTCCATTGCATCAAGACGACCTTCTACAATTACCACATTTTCCTCTTTGAGTATCTCTTTAAATTCCTCAAAGGTTTTAGGAAAGACAATAATATCAATAGTGCCCTCCAAATCTTCTAAAGTGAAATAAGCCATTACATTGCCATTTTTTGTTGCCTTCCTTCTTATACTGGTAATAACACCTCCTAGAATGACATGACTCTTATCGGATAATTTTTCTAGATGTGCAGAAGTAGTATTGGTAAAATTTTTTAGTTTATCCTGATAATCCTGTAAGGGATGGTGAGAAAGATAAAATCCCAGAGTTTCTTTTTCCATGGTCAAAAGTTCCTGCTCAGTAAATTCTTTTAATTCAGTTACCGGTAGAGTATCTAAATTATTATTTATAATTCCTTCATTTTTGAGAACAAAAAGGCTGGCTTGACCATTTCTCTTTTCTCTTTGTAAATTCTGAGCTACTTGGATGGACTTTTCCAAAATAGATAAAAGCTGTGCTCTTGATGCTTTAGTAGAATCAAAAGCACCGCATTTTATTAAACTTTCTATTACTCTTCTGTTTATAATCTTTAAATCAACCCTTCGGCAAAAATCGACTAAAGAAGTAAACAATCCATTTTTATTTCTTTCTTTGATAATATTTTCCACCGCAGCTTTTCCTACATTCTTAACTGCAGCTAAACCAAAACGTATGGTTTTCCTATCAACAACTGTAAAATCAATTAGACTTTCATTAATATCGGGAGGTAATATTTTCAGTCCGATATTCTGACATTCTTTGATATATTTTACTACTTTATCCGTATTTTGCATGACACTGGTCAGCAGTGCAGCCATATATTCTACTGGATAATGAGCCTTTAGATAGGCCGTCTGATAGGATAAAAAAGCATAAGAGACACTATGTGATTTATTAAAACCATAGCCGGCAAAATAATTAATAAGATCAAATATATCTTCAGCAGTCTTTTTATCAATACCATTTTTAACAGACCCTTCAATAAATTGCTTGCGTTGTTTTTTCATTACCTCTTTGATCTTTTTCCCCATTGCTTTTCTTAAAATATCTGCCTGTCCCAGGGAATAACCAGCTAATTGACTGGCAATCTGCATAACCTGTTCTTGATACACAATAACTCCATAAGTATCACGTAAAATTGGTTCCAGCTTAGGATGCAAGTACTTAATTTCTACCTTTCCTTTTTTACGGTTTATAAAATCATCAATCATTCCGCTTCCTAAAGGGCCAGGTCTAAATAAGGCTAAAAGAGCTGTAATATCCTCAATATTTTTGGGTTCCATCCTCTTTACCAGATCAATCATGCCCGAACTCTCCAATTGAAAAAGACCACAACATTCTCCCTTAGCTAACATCTGATATACTGCATCATCATCCAAAGGAATATCATCTATTTTTAATATTTCTGCTCTAGTCTTATTGATAATTTTTATGGTATTATTAATTACTGATAAGGTCCTCAATCCTAAAAAATCCATCTTCAATAAGCCTAGAGATTCCAAATCTTCAGCTACATATTGGGTAGATATTTCTCCTTCAGAGGTTAATTGTAAAGGAACAAAATCAGTCAATGATTCTTTAGACAGAACTACCCCTGCTGCATGGGTGGAAGCATGACGAGACAAACCTTCCAATTTAGAAGATATTTCAATCATCTTTCTAATCTGGGGATCATTTTCCATTTTATTTTTTAGTTCCGGTTCAATCTGCAAAGCTTTTTCTATGGTCATATTAGGATCCATAGGAATTAACTTGGCAATCTTATCCACCTGTCCGTAGGGAATACCCAGGGCTCTTCCCACATCTCTGATTACCGCGCGAGCAGCCATGGTTCCAAAAGTAATAATCTGGGAAACTTTATCACGACCATATTTCTTACTAACATATTCGATAACCTCGCCTCTACCTTCATAACTAAAGTCAATATCAAAGTCAGGCATACTGATTCTTTCTGGATTGAGAAATCTTTCGAAGATTAAATTATAATCCAAAGGATTGATATTAGTAATATTAAGACAATAGGCCACTAAACTACCAGCAGCCGAGCCTCTTCCCGGACCAACCATAATGTTATGATTTTTAGCATAATTAACAAAATCCCATACAATCAAGAAATAAGTGGCAAATCCCATCTTTTTTATAACTGATAATTCATAGTCCAGCCGTTCTTTAATATGTTCATCCAGATACTCAAATTTATTTTGGGCACCCTCATAACATAATTGCTTTAAATAGTCATTATCAGTAAGATTTTCTGGTAAGCTAAAATCAGGTAAATGAGCATTGTTAAAATCTATTTCTAAGTTGCATTCCTGAGCAATTTTTAAGGTATTTTCCAAAGCATCAGGGATATCAGCAAAGTGCCTTTGCATCTCTTCTTGAGTATTAAAGTAGAATTCATCAGTACTAAATTTCAATCTATCTGGATCATCAAGATTAGTAGCAGTTTGAATACATAATAAGATATCATGTGCTTCATAATCCTCTCTATTTATATAATGCACATCATTGGTAGCCACCAGAGGAATCTGTAAGGAGTGGCTTAATTTAATCAGTTCTTCATTTACTTTAATCTGTTCGGGCATAGTATTATTTTGTAATTCCAAATAAAAATTATCACTACCGAATATCCTTTGGTATTCTCTGGCTAATTCTTTAGCTTCAGTAAAATTATTCTGTAAAATCAGACGTGGTATTTCTCCTTTAAGACAGGCAGAAAGGCCAATCAAGCCTTCACTATGCTCTCTTAATATTTCCTTATCTATTCGTGGTTTGTAATAAAAACCTTCTAAAAAGGATTTAGTAACTAATTGAATCAGATTATGATAGCCAGTTTTGTTTTTTACTAAAAGAATGAGGTGGCTTGGGGATTCCTTTTTGCCATTTGATTTCTCTTTTCTACTATGAGGGGCTAAATAAACTTCGCAGCCAATTATAGGTTTAATATTATTAGCAACTGCTTCTTTATAAAATTGTATCACCCCATACATAACTCCATGATCAGTTAAAGCTAAAGCAGACATATTGTTATCTTTGGCTTTTTTAATCAGTTCCTTTATGCGACATGCTCCATCAAGCAGACTATATTCTGAATGGACATGAAGATGAACAAATTTTGATGTTTCAGTCATAGTAACAATCTTTCTTTAAAACACTATAATATGATGTGTCAAAGATATTTTTTCCAAATTATAAACAAAGAGAATTGTGACAAGAATTTCTATTTAAAGAAAATTTTAGCAAAAGTAAGCCATTCTTTACTTACTTTTTTAATGTCTTTGGTTGCCTCCTCTAAAGGTACAGCAATAATTTTATTACCTTTCAGGGCTGCCATTTTACCAAAATCTTGTTTTTCAATTAATTCCATTGCCTTTACCCCGGTACGTAGACCCAGTATTCTATCAAAGACTGTGGGAATACCACCTCTTTGCATATGACCTATAACAGCATGTCTGGTTTCGATACCAGTTTTTTCACAGATTATATCCCCTAATATTTGGCCAATTCCCCTCTTTCTTAAAATCATATGCCCAAACTGATCTAACTCTTCTTTGCCAGTATCAGCTCCAGGTAATTCAACCCCTTCTGAAACTACTACCAGGGCATATTTTTTTCGAGAATACACACGCTGAAGTTGCTTACACATTCCCTCAATATCTGGTACTTCTTCGGGAAGTAATACCCAGTCAGCTCCAGCAGAAAGTCCGGTATAAAGGGCTACCCAACCAGCATGTCTTCCCATAACTTCTAAAATCATAACTCGATGATGTGATTTTCCAGTATCCTCTAAACTTTTCATAGCCTCTACTGCTCGAGTTACCGAACTATCAAAACCAAAGGTAAAATCAGTAGCAGATAGATCATTATCCATGGTTTTGGGTGCTCCAACTACCTTTATTTTATACTCCTTAAATAATCTATTAGCAACCCCCAGGGTATCTTCCCCACCCATTGCTAAAATGGCATCTAAACCATAGTTTTTAATAGTCCTTAAGACCATTTTTACGCCATCTTCCACCTTAAAGGGGTTAGTGCGAGAAGTTCCTAAAATAGTTCCTGCCTTATCCACCAATTCTTCCGCATCTTCTAAACCAATATTAAATAAATCACCATCTATCAAACCCCTCCAACCATCTCTTATACCAAATACCTCATAATGCAAATCGTATGCTCGATACACTGCACCTCGAATAGCAGGGTTTAACCCACAACAATCTCCTCCTCCTGTTAAAATACCAACTCTTTTAGACATCTGTCCTCCTCCAATTACTTTGTTATTTATTATTTTATATACCAGCAAGATATTCAAGGGGAATCCTTCCCCTTGACAACCCCTGAAAGAAAATATAATTCAAGAAAATGCTATCTTGTTTCATCAACAAGATATTCAAGGGGAATCCTTCCCCTTGACAACCCCTGAATTATCAGTATTGAGTATATAGTATTTAGTATATAGTTTAAATGTTAGTTAAAAAATAAAGAAAAATATATTCAGAGAAATGCTATCTTGTTTCATCAACAAGATATTCAGGGGGCTTCGCCCCCTGAAACCCCCTGAAAGAACTTCCGACTAGCAACTGTATTTAAACGATATACGTTATACGTTATACGGCATACCATTTCACCCTCACCCTCCCCTCTCCCCTCTAAGGGAGAGGAATATGATGATGAGCATAGCTTGATTCAGTTCTAATAGACCATAAGTAACCAGTAACAAGTAATAGGCAAACTAAATGCCAGATACTAACGACTAACGACCAACGACTAATTTTAACGATATACGTTATACGTTATACGATATACCATTTTGTCCTTGCGAGAGCGAAGCGACGAAGCAATCTCCTCCAGCTATACCCGCCCTGATTTTATATTTCTAACAGGTATAAGTAAATGATATTGACACACCAGCTAATTGCCCTTTAACTGATATTAAGTGAAAAGAGGCCAATTAAAAATTTAAAAATGATATTTTATAATAGTAGCATAATCTATATGATGTCGAAAATTTTTTTGGAAATCCCATACTATCTAATAATTATACCCGATTATGACACCCCAACACTCTAATTCGGTCTCTAATAACTTCCTTAGCAGCTTCTTTGGCAGGAGCCAAAACTTGACGGGGATCAATTTCGTCAGGATTTTTACTGAGATATTCTTTGATTGCCCGGGTAAAAGCCATACGAATCCTGGTATCAATATTAATCTTACAGATTCCAGCAGCAATTCCCTTTTTAACTTCTTCATCATTGGCCCCAGAAGCACCATGTAAAACCAATGGTATGCCAGTTAAATCTCGAATCTTTTCGATACGTGGTATATCTAATTTGGCAATAGGTTCTCTACAGCCATGAATGGTCCCTACTGCCGCAGCTAAGGAATCAATATTGGTTAATTTGACAAATCTTTCCGCCTCTTCTGGGTCAGCCATGAACTCTTTTATTCTCTCCCGAGCTACTCCTGGCTCCTCACTGGTATCCATCTTACCAATCTGACCAATTTCTGCTTCCACCGGAATATCACAAGCATGGGCCATTTCAACAATTTTTTTCGTCAAGGCTACATTTTCGTCAAAGGGCAATTTAGAACCATCAAACATCAATGAAGTAAATCCTGCTCTTAGGCAACGAATATTTTGAAAATAATCAGTGCCATGATCCAGGTGTAAAACAACTGGGATAAACGTTCTTTCCGCTAACTCTTTTACCATACTTACAATCATTTCCAATCCAGCATATTTAATGGCACCTTGGGAAGCTTGCACTATAACCGGTGCTCTTTCTTCTTCAGCAGTTTCAATAATAGCTTGGACTATCTCCATATTATTAGCATTAAAAGCACCAACTGCATAATGATTTTTTTGGGCATCAATTAATATTTCTTTACTTGTTACTAAGGACATATAACTCTCCTTTCCAGATAAATGAAATTTGATTTTTATTTTCTTAATTATATATTTCTTCGAGGTTTATTGCAATTAACTTTTCTCATAACATAGATAAATTTCAATACCTCCTCCATAACGCTACGATATTATTTGAAAAAATAATGAATTAATGTTACATTCTTATTATCTTTGATTTACCTAAATTACTAACAAAAAAAATTCGAGAAAATATAAAAAAAAGAAAGGAGAATAACATGGCCGATTTTTATGATGACCCTACCGAAAAAATTATTAACATCAGAGAAAAAATACCAAAAATAAAATTCAGTAAAAAAATCTGGAAATTGCTGATTCTACTAATTATAGTTCTCTATTTAGCCAGCGGGATTTACATTGTTCAACCTAATGAGCAAGGAGTCATCAGACGTTTTGGAAAATTTACCAGGTTAGACAGCCCTGGTCTGCATTATCACCTACCCTTCCCTTTTGAAACAGCGGTAACCCCATCAGTTACTGAAGTAAAGAGAATAGAAATTGGCTTCAGAACAGCTCGAGGGGGTTACTTAGAAGTTCCCGAAGAAGCACTGATGCTTACCGGTGATGAAAACATCGTAAGTGCCGAATCAATTGTTCAGTATCGTATTAAAAATGCTGCAGATTATCTCTTTAATATAATTGAACCAGAGCTAACCGTCCGAAACGCCGCTGAGGCTGCTTTAAGACAGGTAATCGGGAGTAGAAAAATTGATGATGCCTTAACAGAAGGAAAATATGAGATTCAAGAAGAAACCAAATTGCTTATTCAGGAGTTGTTAGACATATACCAATCGGGGATCTTAGTAACTGCAGTCCAGCTACAGGATGTGAACCCACCAGAAGAGGTATCAGCTGCCTTTAAAGATGTGGCCAGTGCCAAAGAAGATAAAAGTAAATTTATCAATGAAGCGGAAGGCTATCGTAATGATATTATCCCCAAAGCCAGAGGTGAAGCAGCTAAAATTGTAAAAGAGGCAGAAGGTTATAAAATTGAACGAATTAGAAGGGCTGAAGGTGATGTAGCAAAATTTAACCAGATTTTAGCCGAATACCAGAATGGTAAAGAAGTCACCAGGAATCGTCTCTATATAGAGACTATGGAATCGGTCTTACCTCATATGAAAAAATTCATTCTGGAAGAAAAGGAAAATAATATATTTAAAATACTACCCTTAAATGAACCATTCGCTAAAGATTTACTTGGAGAGGAGGTAACTCGATAATGAAAAAAACTGTTATGTTAATTATCTTAATCCTGATTATTTTAGTGGCAAATTTTACCTTTTTTGTCGTTGACGAAACCAAACAAGCCATTATTTTGCAATTTGGTAAACCAATTAAGGTAATTCAGGAAGCAGGTCTACATATGAAGATACCCTTTATTCAAAATGTAGTTTTATTTGAGGGGAGATTACTTATCTATGATTCCCCACCAACTGAAATTATTACCCGGGACAAGAAAACCTTAATTCTGGATAATTATGCCCGCTGGAAAATTGCTGACCCCTTACTCTTTATGCAAACGGTCAGAGATATTAATGGAGCCCAGGCCCGGTTAGATGATATTATTTATTCTGAATTAAGAGTAGATTTAGGAAAATTTGATATGAGTGAAATTGTCTCTTTAAAGAGAACTGAGATTATGGAAACGGTTACCCAGCGTAGCAATGAAAAATCCATGGAATATGGCATAAATATTGTGGATGTGAGAATCAAACGGGCTGATTTGCCCCCGGAAAATGAGCAAAACATTTTTGCCAGAATGAAGGCAGAACGGGAAAGGATTGCCAAACAGTACCGGGCAGAAGGAATGGAAGAGTCTGCTAAAATCATGGCCGAAACTGAGAGAGAAAAAACAGTAATACTGGCTGAAGCATATCGAGATGCCCAACAGCTAAAAGGTGAAGGAGAAGCAGAAGCTATTAGAATTTATGCAGAAAGCTTTAATCAGGATCCAGAATTCTATCAATTCACTAGAACTCTGGAATCCTACCAGAATAGCTTTTCCGAAAACACCATAATCTTATTATCACCAGAAAATGAATACCTAAAGTACCTTACTAACATAAATGTAAAAGAATAAATCAATGCGGAAAGAGTAGATTAAGGCAACAGTATCATAGTTATAGTTATAGTATATATACTCTTTGAGGTCTCTCAATTTTGCTAATAAAATAATTGAGAGACCCTAAAGAGTATTATTATTAATATCCTTCTTCCAGATTAACTTTGTTTTCTGGTTCCTCACCGTGAAAAATTCTAGCCATATTTTGATAAACTCTCCAAATATTTTCTTCTAAAGCTTTATCACTATAACCTGCATTATGAGGTGATAAAATAACATTGGGTAATTCATGAAAGGCATATTGGCTGGGAAGTCTTTCCGGATTCTCTTGATCAGGGTATTGATACCAGGTATCAATAGCTGCCCCGGCCAAATTTCCCATCTTTAGATGATCATATAAAGCTTTTTCATCAATAACTCTTCCTCGAGCCACATTGATAAGATATTTACCTTTCATTAATTGCAGTATTTTCTCATCTATCATATTTTCAGTTTTTGCAGTCAATGGTAGAGCAATAATAATAAAATCCGTTTGAGCAATAACATATTCTAATTGTTCAGGGGTTCCTAAAAAGGTTAATCCTAATTTTTTTTCCAGTTGTTCTTCCTTGGGTAAAGAACGTTTAATAGCAAATATTTGCAAGCCAAAAGATAAGGCTCTTTTAGCAATTTCCATTCCAATTGAACCGAGACCAATTATACCTAAACTTCTTCCATAAAGTTGTATGGTTGGCTCTCCAGTGACAAAACCATGCCATTTACCTTTTCTTAGGTCCCGGTCATTATTGATAAGATTTTTTGCTAAGGCCAGTAACAAGGCCATAGCATGTTCAGACACCGCATGACTATTACCATGAGTATTACATACTGCAATATGAGGAAACTTTCTAAAAACATCTAAATTTAGCTTATCCACTCCTACAAAAGGTATTTGGAATAATTTTAGTTTTTTGGCTAACTTGAGATCATCTTCGCTTAAATTTCCACCTACAATCACCTCTGCAGAAGATAACTGTTCCTTAAGCTGTTTTTTATCCTTACTGGGGAAGAGAATTTCAAGTGGTAAGTTATCCTCTTTATTATATTTTTCCAATAACTCTTGCCATTTTTTTTCACTAACCATTTTACTAAATATTAGTACCTTCATTGCTCTTACCACTCCTATCTGAGATTTGTTTTTTTCTCTATTCTGTAAATATTTACGAACAGCGATAATATGTTTACAATCTATATTCCATTTTCGGCAATGTTTTTCAAAATCATAGCAATTACATTCCGGGACTTTAAGATCAACCAGATATGTTTTCTTATTTTTATTATTTTTTACCAGAAAGACATCACCTTTTTGCTCTATAGATAATTCTGTAGAGGCAATTACCCTTTTATTTTGTTCTTGCGGTATTAATAATTCCCGGGCTAATTGATCCGCTAATTTATTTTCTTCCCTTCTATTCCAGATAAAAAAAACTGGGGCTTTAATCCCCTCTAATAATTCCTGTATTCTTTGGTAAAGAGGAATTAATTGCTTATTCTTTACTTTAAATTGTCCATTTAGTTGTTTAACTATTAATTGACTATCACAATAAAATTCAACTAGATCGGCTGGCAGATTCTTAATTTCTTCCAAGCCTCTAATAACTGCCTGATATTCAGCAATATTGTTTGTTCCGGTGCCCATAATCTCGTTAATCTTTTTCCATAATTCACCATCTCGGTAAATCACTACTCCAATAGCCATATTGCCTGGATTAGGAATGCAAGAGCCATCTGCTCGTACTAATATTTTGGTCATAAAATCCCTCTTTTTTAAGAACGATAAACAGAATTAAGTTTTTCTTTTAGAAATGACCTTAAATCTGCTACTTCATTAATAAAATGAACTTTACCTTCCTCCTGATATGGTTTAAGCCAATTACCAGCATCAAATCTAAATAATATTACTTCCTTACCATAGTTTAAAGCCAGGGCAATTTCAGAAATAGTTCCAGCCTTACCCGGTAAAGCCACAATTATATCACTACTTAAGATATTAATTACATTTCTAGCTATCCCCATACCAGTCACTATAGGAATATCTATGTACTGTGAGGCCCAATGAGAATCATCAGTTGGCAAAATACCTACGGTCATACCTCCATAATCTTTGGCCCCTCTTGCTGAAGCTTCCATGATACCAGAGGCTCGACCTCCATTTAACAGAATCCACCCTTCCTGAGCAATCATGGCTCCAATTTGATAGGCATATTTTTCATCTTCCGGATTTATAAATTGGGCACCACCCATAACTCCAATAATTATTTTTTTAATGATACCTCCCCCCTTCTTTTTTAAACAATAAAATTTTTTACTATTTTTACTTTTCATTTTATTATATACTATAATTATGTCATTTAGATAATACAAGATTTTGGTAGGTATTTTCAGGAATTAACTTACCAATGAGTTAATAAAACTTGTCCTTGTGAAAAGGGTGAAAGATATACTTACCTCAAGAAATAAACAATTGAGGGGAGGGAAAACAATCTGTAAAATGGATTGAAAAGTTATATTTCAAACCCTGAACTTCATTGAAAAAACTTTGAATAAACTTTTATCTTTAATTCATTTGTTTGTCTTTATACTATCATTAATTGCTTCCTCTACAAATTTATTCAGGGAAATTCTCCTTGACTTGGCTATCAAGTCAGCTTTTCGATGAATTTTCGGTGAAATTCGGATATTAAAACTGCCTTTATAATACTTCTGAGGTTCCTTCCCGATCTTCTGACACATATCTAGATAATCATCCACGGCTTCCTGAAAGGCTTTTTTTAGCTCTTCAACACTCTTACCTTCAAAGGTAATACTATCGCCAATGCCCACAATAGAGCCGAAGAAAAGCTCATCATCACTACTATACTCTATTTTGGCATAATAATCTTTGTATTCTATTAAATTTTTCACTTTAGTTCACCTGTTCTCTTTAAAAATTTAATAATTTCTTTAATCTGATATATTTTTAATTCATTTGAAGGATGGGGTTTATGTAAATTAAGTACCAGCTTCTTTTCTGGATGATAAAATGCAATTCTTGAACCGGAAGTCTTTCCTCTTTGATACTCTATATAGCCTAGTGATTTCATTAATCTTTTCAATTGATTAATAGTGAAATCATTTGGTAAGGAGCAAAGACGAGCCAGTAGCTTTTCTTTTTGCGTCATTTTCCATATCTTTTTTAATTGCAACTACTTTTCAGTTACATTATAGGTTTAATTTATGTAAATGTCAAATTATCGAATTGGCTCATTAGTGTAAAGTTTAGTGGGGTAGTAAAAAACTTTCCCAATCATTTAAAGTTATTATGGATAACAAAAAATGCCATAAATTAGGGTATTTTATGCTTATTTTGAGCTATTACTGGTAGCTTTAGTCTATAAGGTAAGTCTACCTAAAACCAGAAGGAATTTTTGCAGCAAAAAAAACTACCTACAAAATATTGACACAGACATTACCCATCAAGTATTTGACTTTTTTAAATAATTAGTTAAAATGTTGTAATTGAGGTTTAGTAAATGCAAGAATTTTTTGAAAAAATATTAGTGAATAATAATTATTAGTAGCGGAATTTCAAAAAAATTCGATAATTTTTTAACTTAGATAAGTAAAAAAATTTACTATAAATAACAAGACAAGACATACAAGGGATTAATAAATATTTATCTTGAGGTATCGGAATTATTGAAATTCCGATACCTCAAGATAAAGGATTGATTTGTTATAAAAAATTAACAAGACAAGATATGGAAGGGTAATGTACTCTTTTTACTTAGTGAGAATAATAAGATTGAAATAGGAATAAAGGGGATTTCAAGGGGAAGGATTCCCCTTGATTATCTCGATATAATAAAAAGGAGTTATCTGTATGGATGAGAAAAGGATACAATATGCCTTTGAACATTCTCGAATATTGAAATGGCCAAAACAGCTGCTTTCTTCTTTTGGTTCTTCAGAGGTTCATTATCATGTTTTGACTGAACCTGTTTATCAGGAATTTACTAAAGGAGAGATTGAAACTGTGGTAAGAGAAGGAAAGGTAAGCTGGTATCGTCCTCAATTACTCACGCCGGAATATATGTTACGTATGGAAGGTTTCAGTGAAGAGGCTAAAAAAGCTTTTTTAACTTTAGCCAGTGAAATGCCAGACCTGGCCAGTATTCTCTATCGTTTTAACTTTAAAAGAGAAGTTGATTCTATGAGCTTTGTCTCTGGTAGTTTAGAATCAGTTGCTGACAAAATAGGGAAGGACATCGATAAAAGAGGCGACAACCTTTCTGCTATCATTAAGGGAGTTGGTGATTTATGGGATATTTCATTATCTAAATTTATTTTAGATATGATGGTTAGAAGTGCTCATCAATCACAATTCCCTGAGCTTAGAAAAAGAGGATTAATTAACTATAATCCATCAGGCTATCAGGCTGTATCACGAGATACCCAAGGTATTCCGTTGATAGCCAAGAAAGAAATTGAAACTATGTTTGACATGGTTAAACATGGTGATATGGAACCCAAAGACCTGAAAATTGAATTAGACAGATGGGGTCTATTTGAATTCTATCAAGACCGTTTTTTTGACCTATTTAGAAGGAGGAAATAATAGTGGGATACATTAAATCTGCTCGAGAAATTGCCTTAGAAAAAACTGAAAAGGAAAAACTAAGCGCCCAGGAAATTGCTGAGATCAAGCAACAGGAAAAAATCAGTTCTATATTAGCAAAATATTACAAAAATCAGATTGAACCAGATGAACTATGGCATCATTTTAAGGGGATCCCCCTTAAATATTTAATAGAGGCCCAAAATAGTTTTATTAAATCTTTAACCTTTCAAAGCAATGATTATGATTTTGAAAAAAGAAAAAAAGGGGTACTAGCTATTGAAAATCTAAAAGAATCAAATCAATCCTCAAATATTGAGTATTACTTTGAACAGTTAAGCAAGATGCAAAGAGAATTCCAAAAAAGCAAAGAACAATTAATAGATTACGTCAGGGAGGACCTTAAGAGAAATCCACAGAAGAAATTACAAACTTTTCAACAGGGTAATCAAATAATCATAAAGGAATTAAGTGTTGAAGAAGTATTAGAACAAGACCGGGTTCTCAAACAAAAACTAAATCAAATGGAAAAACAATATAAAGAAAAATTTAATCAAACTAAAGAAAAATTAGCTAATATTATCAACAAAACAGAATAATGGTATTTCTAAATTTGACTACTAATTGAAGTTAATTTACTAAATGCTGGTTAACTCACAATTTATTTTTACAGCATCTCTCTAATCCTCTCCCTTAGAAGGGAGAGGTAAGGTGAGGGTGATGATGAGGGTTTCAGGGGATCTCAAGGGGAAGGATTCCCCTTGAATATCTTATAAAGTTTTCAAAATAGTATGAGCACGATTTTCAAAATAATAAACCAGATACATTAAGAAAGAGGCAAAAATAGCCAATATAAATATCAATGGCCAGATATTCTCCACTTGGTAATGACTGATGAATATTCCTGAAAGATAAGGACCAAAAATAAATCCGAACCCGATTAAAATATGAATAATAGCACTAAATCTACCACGATGAGTTATGGGGGTATGATTAATTATATAGACATCTGAGTAGGTAGAAGCAATTATCTCACCTAAAGTCCATAAAATAGTAGAAATGGCAAATAAAAATAAATTGGTGCTAAAATAAATCATACCAAAGCCAAAGGCATATAATATGCCAGCCAGGGATATATTTAGAATAGGCTCAATTTTTCTAGTCAGGCTAATAACAATCATAGTAAGAAGAATAACCACAATTCCATTGATAGTCATAATAGTGCCATAATATTGAGGACCTTTTTCTCCAAATATTTTCACTATCTGAATAGGAAGAGTAAATTCATTCTGAACATAAATAAAAGAATATAAAGTGAAGATTATGGTAAAAATAATTAAATAGGGTCGTGAAATTAATGCTCTATAAACACTACCTTTCTCAGCTTTTTCATTACTCTCGTTAGAAAGAATAGAATTATTTATACTGGCTTGATCGGGAATAGACTCCTCAATAAAGAAAAAGACCAGCAAAACAGAAATAAGTGTTGAGAGAGCATCACCTATAAATATTAAATTAAGGTAATTATTATATAGAAATCCGGCAATCAAAGGACCAATGGCAAAACCAATATTTATACCCAGATATAACAGGGAAAAAGCTGCTTTTCTATTATCAGGATTGGTAAAATCAGCTACCATAGCCTTCATAGCTGGATAATTTGCCCCAGTAAACATTGACGATAATGCTAGTAACCAGGGGATAATCTCCTTTTTACTCACCAATAAACAACAGAATATACAAAGAGCTGAAAGAGAGGAAAAAATAACAAACACTTTTTTTCTACCAAAAACATCGGTGAGTTTCCCTCCCAAAAGTAATCCTGGTACCTTGGCAGCAGTTGCCATCATAACAAAAAAACCAGCTTTCTGCTCAGCAAACATTAATGTTTTAGTTAAAAAAATAGTTAGAAAAGGAAATACAAAATTACCTATAGATTGAACTATTTGAGCTAAAAATAAAATAAAAATAACCCTTGGTAATTTTGTATAATCTTCAAAAAGATTCTTTATTTTCATTTCACCAATTACCAGTCTTACTCTATTAATATTTAAAACTGTTTGTTGTTTTCTAATATTCTATTCTATTAATATTAATATTTTATCTCTTCTAATCTCACCTCTTTGCTCGATTAAGTTCTTAAAAAGTATTTTTAGCAAATTTAAGGAGATTAGTTTAAATTTCCCCCCTCACCTTAAAAAAGGTAATGGCCAGATTTTCTATCATTCTGGTTATTTCATTTCTAACAATCTGTTTTAATTCTTTTGCATCACAAAATCCAAGCACTTCATCTCTCCATATTTCATAATTTTGATAAGTACCAGCTCGGCATTCGATATAATAAGCTATCGGGAAGTCTTCTCCTACTATCCAAACTCTAAACCAAATGCTTCCGACTTTCTTTGCTTTTTCCTCTTCCTGATATAGATATGATTCCTCAGCAGGTATTTCTTTATATTCAATATTAGCAAAATTATTTTTATATTTTAATTTAGCAAACTCGGTAAGCTCTTCACTTTTTAAACCAACTAAAAGAGAGTCCTCCCCCTGTACTTTTACCTGAATATAACCGAAGGTCTCCACCTCTTTAAAATCCTGGTATAAAATATCATCAAGTGTTTTCTGAGAATTTACGGGATTAGCAAAAGAAAAAAATGCCATAATAATCAGGATGGATATGAGTAATCTTTTACCCATGTTCTACTCCCCTATCTATTTTTTATTTGTTATTTTCTTAATTTTTGATGTCTAATCATAATTTGATCTGCCAAATCATCTAATTTTAGAAAATCTTCTCTCCTGGGGAAACTTTTGGTAATTACTGAGGGCAATAATTCAACTTTTAGATTGCCTAATAGTTGTAATAGGTCCTCTTCCATCTTGCTTCCCCAGCCAAAAGAGCCAATAATTCCCAAAAATCTGGTTTTGGGTTTTAAGACACGACAAAGATAAGCAGCATAAACAATTTGCGGATGAGGCCCAGTTAATACAGTAGGAGAAGCAAGTATAACTGTTGCTGCCTCAACTAAGGCCATGGCTAATTCACCAAGATCAGTGTTAGTTAAATGATAGGGAGTTACCTTAATATTTCTTTTCATTAACTGTTTCACCAGATAGTTTACCATAGTCTGAGTACTACCGTGCATGGAAACATAGGGAATAATAACCTCATCTTTAACCACATCTGATACCCATTCTTGATAGGCTTTAAAAATATATGACGGATTTTGGTAAATTGGTCCGTGACTGGGGGCAATGATTTTAATGGCGATCTCTTCTAACATCTTGAGATGATTCTTAATATTCTTTCTAAAGGGCATCATAATTTCAGCATAGTAACGTTTAGCAGCTCTATAATAATGGTTGTCATCAGAGGCCCATAAGCTACTGGTAGCAAAGTGGGAACCAAAGAAATCACAAGTAAATAATATCTCTTGGTCGGATAAATAGGTCAAAAATGTCTCTGGCCAATGTACCCATGGGGCAAAAATAAACTGAAATTTAAACCGACCAAAATTGAAAATCTCCCTATCTTTTATTTCATAAAAATCATCTGCTTCTAAATGTAGTTCACCAATCAATAAATCTTTACATTTTTGATTGGTGATTACCTTACAACCAGGAAACTTATCCAATACCTCTTTGATACAACCGGCGTGATCCTGTTCAGCATGCTGGGCAATTAGATAATTAATTTTTTCTACCTGTGCTTCCTCAATATTTTGAAAAAATTCATCTTTCTTAGAAGGGTCTACAGTATCAATCAGCAACGCCTCTTCGTTATTTTTTATCAGATAAGAATTATAACTGGTACCATCAGGTAAAGGAATAAGTTCATCAAAAAGTCTTCTATCCCAGTCTATGGTACCAATAAAATAGATATCTTCAGCTATTTCTCTTACCGTCATAATTATTCCTCCTTTTCAAACTCATCTTTGCTGGCCCCACACATAGGACAAACCCAATCATCTGGTAGGTCATCAAATGATGTTCCAGGCTCAATACCTGCTTCCGGATCACCTTTTTCTGGGTCATAAATATAACCACAAACAGTGCATCTATATCTATCCATTATTTCACCTCCTTTCTCCATCGAGATATTCAGGGGAAGTATCCCCTGAAAACCCCTCTTTTATTAGTATTGAGTATATAGTATTTAGTATATAGTGTAAATTTTAGTTAAAAAATAAAGAAAAATTCCTTTCTAAGAAATGCTATCTTGTTTTATCAACAAGATAATCAAGGGGAATCCTTTCCCTTGAAATCCCCTGAAAGAAAAATACAATTCAATAAAATGCTATCTTGTTTTATCAACAAGATATTCAGGGGAAGTATCCCCTGAAAACCCCTCTTTTATTAGTATTGAGTATATAGTATTTAGTATATAGTGTAAATTTTAGTTAAAAAATAAAGAAAAATTCCTTTCTAAGAAATGCTATCTTGTTTTATCAACAAGATAATCAAGGGGAATCCTTCCCCTTGAGAACCCCTGAAAGAAAAATACAATTC
>DKFO01000041.1 GCA_002452835.1 Candidatus Atribacteria bacterium UBA6794
ACTGAGGAAAATATAATTAGAAAGACAGATAATATCTCAGCCATTATCAATCCCTGACGTTGAAAAAGAGACACCACAAAAAAGGTTAAAGAGGCAATAAATACTATAGTTGGGGTTATTTCACCCAAATCATCAGTCTGCCCTATTGAGTTAGTAATGGCAAGCAACCAGATAATAGTAATGGGAATAGAAAGATTATTAAGATACCAGTAGCTACCAGAATAATTTCTTAAAAAATCTATTCTTACCCCAACTGCAATAACTATAAAAGCTATTAAAGTTTGAAAAAATAACTTTAGCCAGAGTGGCAGTTTTCTCTTCTGGTCATATTTTCCTAAATATATCATCAATATTCCGGCAAAAAAAATGCCTATAATTTTAATAATAATATTTAGCCCGTAAGACAAATAAACCTCCTCTCCCTCGAAGGGAGAAAATTAGGGTGAGAGTGACAGAGCATTCTTTTAGCAATATTTTAACACAACTATATTATTATCGAAACTAAATTTTATTTTGAATCAAAAATTAAACAATAATTAACTTTTATAGTCAATATTTCTTGAAAAGTTTAAACCATTCTACCGTTTCTTTTAATCCTTGTGGTAAATGATATTTTGGTTTCCAGCCCAAATATTGCTCTGCTAATTGATAATCAAGAATACTTTTTCTTAAATCTCCAGGACGAGGCGGACCGTAATTAGCATTTTTAGTAAAGCCAATTATTTTCTGTAAATAAGAAAACAATTGATTTACGGAGACACCTTCCCCTGTTGCTATATTAAAAGCATTAAAAACATTTTTACTTCTATTATCGTTTCTTAACTTTGTTAATTTTAGCATATTTTCTATACTGAGTAAACAGGCCTCAGCAACATCTTTTACATATATATAATCTCTAATATATTTCCCGTCTCCGTTAATAATAGGAGTTTCGTTATTCAACATTTTATTAATAAATATGGCAATAACCCCTGCCTCACCATAAGGATCCTGCCTTGGTCCATATACATTTCCATAGCGCAGAGAAATATAATTCAATTGATAAGTATGATAATAAAAATTTAGATAATATTCAGAAGTCATTTTGGAAATACCATAGGGAGAATTAGGGCAAAGAGGACTATCTTCCTTAATGGGAAATGAGGTACATTCACCATAAATTGTTCCTCCACTGGAAGCGAAGATAAACCCCTTTACTTTATTTGCCAAGGAGAGCTCAAGCAAATTTAACAATCCCATAATATTGCTCTGAGCATCTAATTTGGGATTTTTAACAGAAAAGGATACACTTATCTGGGCAGCTTGGTGACAAATATAATCTGGCTTTTCAAGATTAAAAATTTTTTTCAAATCAGGATCATTAATATCAATTTGATAGAAATGGGCTTCTGAATTTATATTTTCTGGCTTTCCTTTAGATAAATCATCTACAATTACCAACTCATATCCATTCATAATCAATAAATCCACAATATGGGAACCAATAAATCCTGCACCCCCGGTAACCAGCACTTTTTCTCTCTTGGCCTGTTTCATTTCTTTTCTCCTGATTATTATTCTTCATTATTTTTCTTATTTTCTAATTCATTTATTACTTAATTATAAAAAGAAAATAGTAAACATTATAGCAATCAAACTACAAATGGTACTGATTGCCAATAATAGTAATACAGCATTACGATGGGAAATACCACGATTTAGCAGGCGATGATGCAAATGACCCTGGTCTGCCTGAAATATTGATATGTGACCTCGATATCTCCGCCATATGGCGAAAAGAGTATCTATTAACGGTAAAGCTAATACTATTAATGGTACAATGAAAAATAATACTTTTTCTGAAAAAATTACCCATAATACAGCCATAGAGGCAATCAGATAACCAGCAAAGGTACTGCCAGAATCCCCTAAAAATATCTTAGCAGGATAAAAGTTATAGCGAAAAAAGGCCATCATACTTCCTAGAAGGGCTACATTTAGAAAATTATATATTTGATAACCATTCTTTATTAAAAAACCTAGAATAGTAAAGGTAAATAAGGAAATAATGGAGATACCGCAGGCTAAACCATCTAATCCATCAATAAGATTAACAGAATTGGTAACACCCACAATCCATAAAAGCAATACTGGATATAGAAGATAACCAGCATAACTCAAAAAAGAGAGTTGTTGAATAATAAACTGATTTATTATATCAGTATGATAAACAAGAAGTAATAAGGCTGGTATCATTTGAATGATAAATTTATGAAGTGGTTTTAAATCGACAATATCATCTACAACACCTAACAGTAAAATAATAATACTTCCTGCTAATAACGCTGTAACTTTCTCTTGGAAAGGGACAAAAAAAAGGATGCTTAATAAAAAACCAAAAAAAATTACTATGCCCCCCAAATTTGGAATAGAATCACTATGAATCTTGCGATATCCAGGTTTATCAACAAAATTCTGTTTTCTTGCTAAACGAGCTATATAAGGGGTAAGAATGTAGGAAACAAAAAATGCAATAAATACCACTGCAATAAATACCACTATAGTTTATTTCCCCTTTCCCTTGAGGACCACTTTATTTTCCTCTTAATCTTATCATTCTCACTAAACAAAGAAAATATATTATCTTTTAATATCTTGTCTTTAATTACTTAAATGGGATGAATAACACTATTATAACTTTTTTAAATTCCGATGCTACTGATTATTATAATAATTTCTTCTGAAATTTACCATCTATAATTGTAAATAGATAATTAATTTAGTAGATCATTCCTTTTAAAAAATAACCTTTCTGCATTATCATGGTAAATAAAATGAAGTGTCTCTTCATCCAGATTCAAACCACGAAAAATTCTGTTGGAATCAATATTTTTTCTTGCTTCTTTAGACATCATTTTATAAATACTTAAAGGTAAGGTAAATTCATCTTTCTCCAGTAAATCCATATAAGCCAGATGTACATCATCAATATAGGCACGATTTTTGGCTCTATAACTAGTTACAACTAAATCAGTCCCATAAGTAATTCTATCCCGATAATTAACAAAAAAATCCCGAAAGGCACTGACGTTATTGGAAATCCTACTAAAACCAGCAACCAAAAAATCAGGATGACCAAAACTAATATCAGTATATAATTGGGGATATTCCTTCATAAAATAAACTAAGCGAGATAAATTACCGGAGGAGAGCATGAAATGAGGAACAATTATAACCAATCGTGGGAACTCTTGCAAGATATGTTCCAATTCCTTGGAAAAAAGTCCAATATTAATATGGTACAAAATAGGAATGTTTTCCAGCTCACAATAAGCATATACTTCCATCATGCCAGGATCGGTTAATGGTAAATTAAAAAATAAATCATAAAAAGTTTTATGACCATTATACAACTTAACTCCAGTAGCTCCCTCGGTAATATATTGTTTTAATTTTTCCAATTTTTTATCATCTCGAGGATCTAAGGTTACCAGAGCTGCAAATTCATCAGGATATTCTTTACTCATTTTGATTATAAATTCATTATTTTTTTCATAACCGCTAAAGCCATAATCAGGATTAAGATAGAAAGTAAAATCAGAGGTACCCAGCAATACCATTTTCTTAACCTGACAGTCTTCCATAGCTTTTCTCAAAAGAGGTAGATTTTCTTCACTTTGAACATGCTCATGGGCATTGATAATGTTAAAATTAGCTCTCCTATCGTGCACCTCCTCTGATATTTTGGCAATCTGGGCAGAAGGAATATTATCAATCCATAATGGTAATAGTCCCCTTTGTCTCAAACCAATAAATAACAAAACTACAATAACTATTATACTCGCGCTATAAAAGACAATATCAAACCATTTTTTCTTAGAGAAAACATTCTGCTTTTCTTGTTTTTTCTTTTTTAACATTCAATCTTACCCCTCATTTATCTTAACAAAATCTTTTTAATTATAACTAATTATCTGTATATTTTCCAAAAGATATTCAAGGGGAACCATTCCCCTTGAGAACCCCTGAAATAAATCAAGATTATATTAAGTTATAATATTTACTTAATCTATTTGATTTCTTATCTTTTATTTTTATCTTTGTCTTTTTTTAATACCATCGGAATTGCTTGGCAATTCCGATATTCAAGGGGAACCATTCCCCTTGAGAACCCCTGAAATAAATCAAAACCTAATATTGATATTTAGTAATAGTAAGGTCTTTAATATTTTATTTTTGATATCTATCTTTGGTTTATTCAAGAATATCGAAATTGCTTGGCAGTTAAGATAATATCAAATAATATTAATTCATTGTAACACCTTTGAAAACAAGTTATAATTTAATGGAATAAAAAATAAAAACTGGATATATTTATGCATAGAATTTATGTGAAGTGCATACAAAAAAATATTATTTTAATTTTTACCTTCCTCCTTTTCTTTCTATTTTTTTATCTCTGGTTTAGTTTTTGCTTCCAAAATTTCTCTTTATATATCTCTCAGGCTCAGGTCTATGACCCTGCTCTCCATTGGCAAGTATTGGAAAGTAAATATTTTTCGATAATCTTCCCTCAAAAAAGTTCATCTGAAAAACCATA
>DKFO01000076.1:0-205 GCA_002452835.1 Candidatus Atribacteria bacterium UBA6794
AAAAGAGATTTTCGTCAGCTCTGGATTACCCGCATTGGAATCGCTTCCAAAAATGAGGGTATTTCTTATAGTCAGTTCATGAATGGACTTAAAAAAGCTAATGTTCAATTAAATCGCAAGATGTTATCTGAAATAGCCATTCATCATAAGGAAGGATTTAGTGAATTAATTCAATTAGCAAGAGCAGAACGTTTAAAATAAGGAA
>DKFO01000076.1:283-15476 GCA_002452835.1 Candidatus Atribacteria bacterium UBA6794
AGTATCTGGTATTTAGTTTGCCTATCGCTTATTACTTATTACAGGTTACTTATTACTGAATTGGCTCCTTATAATGACAAAAGAGTATACCGTATTACGTATAACGTATATCGTTTAAATACAGTTGCTAGTTGAAAGTTATTTCAGGGGGTTTCAGGGGAGGTATCCCCTGAATATCTTGCTAGATATATAAAAAGAATAGAGACAAAAAAATTAAAAGATAGTAGATGAGGTATAGCTACCCATTTTCTATTTCCAAGAGATTGGTTTAGCTCTCCTTATCCAATTTCACTTTTAAATATCTAACTGAAAAATAAAAGTAAGTTTAGGCGATTTATTCCGTTAAAAATAAAATGAGCTGGACTTGGATTATGACCAGTCAAAAAGGGTGGTAACGCGGAGAAGTTTATAATTTTCGTCCCTTATGCGGGGAAAATTATAAACTTCTTTTTTTATAAGGAGGGATTTTTTTGGAAAGAGACATTAAAAAATTAATTGAACAATTTCATAATCAGATATCTTCTGTAAAAACACCAGAAGACTTGAAAAAGATAAAGAGTGAGTATATTGGCCGCAAGGGAGTTATTACTCAAATGTTAAAAAATATAACTTCTTTACCGGAAGAGGATAAGCCAAAGATAGGGCAATTACTTAATCAAGCGAAAGGTGAGTTTCAACACGCTATTTTAGAAAAAGAAAAGGAAATTTTCCAAGAGGAAGGAGGAAGGGTTGAGCAAATTGACCTTACTATTCCTGGTAGAAACTTTAAATTGGGTACTATTCATCCAGTAGAATTGATTCTTAAATCTACTGAGGAAATTTTTCTGGGAATGGGATTTTGTGTTGTTGATGGTCCGGAAATTGAGCTTGATTATTACAATTTTGAAGCTTTAAATATACCAAAAGATCATCCAGCCCGAGATGACCAGGATTCTTTTTATATTACCCCAGAGGTTCTTTTAAGAACCCAAACCTCACCCATGCAGGTTAGAACTATGGAAAATCAATCACCACCAGTAAGAATTATTTCTACTGGGAAATGCTATCGACGTGATGCTATAGATAGCACCCATTCCCCTATGTTTCATCAGATTGAAGGATTAGCAGTAGATAAAGATATTGCTCTTAGCGATTTAAAAGGGGTTATCATTGAGTTCTGTCAGCAAATTTTTGGAAAAGATAGAAGAGTAAGATTTAGACCAGGCTATTTCCCTTTCGTAGAACCAGGAGCGGAAGTTGATGTATCTTGTGGTTTGTGTCAAGGTAAGGGTTGCCAATCCTGTGGATATAGTGGATGGTTAGAAATTATGGGTGCTGGTATGGTTCATCCTCATGTTTTGGAAATGGCCGGTTATGATTCGGAAAAATATACTGGTTTTGCCTTTGGCATGGGGGCTGAAAGAATTGCTATGCTGAAATATGGTATTAATGACATTCGCTTATTTTTTGAGAATGATTTGCGGTTTTTGTCTCAATTTAAATAAGAGTAAACAGTGATATTTCCAGGGGGATTGAAATAATGCAGGTATCATATAATTTATTAAAAGAATACGTTGATATTGATTTAACACCAGAAGAACTGGCAGAACGGCTTTCTATGAATGGTATCGTTGCCGAACATACTAAACCAGTCTTGGAGGGAGTAAAGGGAGTATTAGTGGGGAAAATTACCAGCATCAAACCACTTAAGGGAGGCGAGGGAAGTAGTAACTTATCTATTTGCACAGTAGATATAAAAAATCAGGAATTAGAAGTGGTTTGTGGTGCTAAAAATATGAAGGTTGGTGATTATATTCCTTTTGTTACCGAAGGTGGAAGTTTACCAGCTGTGGGAAAGATTGAAGGAAAAAGTATTCAAGGTGTTTTTTCTAAAGGTATGATATGTTCTGCTTCTGAGTTGGGACTGGAGAAGGGTAAATCACCTGGTGTTTTAATTTTAGACCATAACTTGCCTTTAGGAGAAAGAATGGAGAGTATTCTTGGACTGGGAGATGATGTAATTTTTGATTTTGAAATATTTTCTAACCGCCCTGATTTAATGAGTATAATTGGAATTGCCCGCGAGATATCTGCTTTTACTGGTAAACCTTTGCACCAACCTGAGATAAAAATTACCGAAGCAGAAGATAGAGTTAATGATAGAATATCAGTAGAAGTAAAGGATGAAGATTTATGTCCTCGTTATGCAGGTAGAATTGTGCAAGGATTAAAGGTAGAAGAATCACCATTCTGGCTAAGGTGGAAGTTATTACTGCTGGGTATTAGACCAATTAATAATATAGTAGATGTAACTAATTATGTTATGATGGAAACCGGACAGCCCCTCCATGCCTTTGATTTAGATTACATTCATGGTCAAAAAATTATTGTTAGAAGAGCCCATCCAGGTGAGATTTTTAGAACTTTAGATGGCGTAGAACGAATATTAACAGAAGAAAACTTGGTTATTGCTGATAGGGACCGTGCTATTGCCTTAGCCGGGGTAATGGGTGGTGAGAACTCTGAAATTACCGAAAAAACCAAGGATGTATTTTTGGAATCAGCCTACTTTGATCCTATTAATAATAGGAGAACAAGTCGTTATTTTGCTTTACGGACTGATGCCTCTAATCGTTTTGAGAAAGGTATAGATCCTGATGGTCAGATATTTGCCTTAAATCGAGCTGCTTCCCTTATTGAGCAATTGACCTTGGGTAAAAATTTAGCGGGAGTAATTGATCAAGGTAGTAATAAATTGACCATACCAAAAAAGATTGAGTTAAATTTTAATAAAGTAAAAAGAATTATTGGGACCAGTATTGCGGAGACAGAAAGTGAAGCTAAAGATAACATAATTAATATTTTAAAAAAATTAGAATTTAAAATAAATTATCAGGAAACGCATTTTTTAGAAGTTACCCCTCCCAGTTTTAGAGAAGATATACAAAGAGAAGTAGATGTTATAGAAGAAATTGCCAGGTTGTTTGGGTATGAAAATATCCCCGCTACTTTATTTAAATCAACGGTTGTCCAGAAAGGTAGAAGTGAGAGACAGATAATAATAGATAAAATAAGAAAGGTACTGGTAGGTTGTGGTATGCACCAGATGATTGGTTATAGTATGATTTCCCCTTCTTGTTTTGATTGGTTGAGATTACCGGCTACTCACTATCTACGTCAGGCAATTAAATTAACTAATCCTTTGATTCAAGAGCAGACTATCATGAGAACCACTTTGGTGCCTGGTCTACTTAAGGCTATACAATGGAATGTAAATCATAGTTTGGAAAAAATAAAATTGTTTGAAATAGGTAGAGTTTATTTTCCTCAAGAGAATAAGCCAGATGAACCTTTACCTGTTGAAAAATTAATGGTGGGAGGGGCAATAACTAAGATTGGCAGAGGAGATATATGGGAAAAATCAGAACAATGGGATATATTTTACTTAAAAGGGATTTTAGAGGCCTTATTTGAGGAATTACACCTAATTGATCTCGATTATTTATCAGGAGAGCTTCCTTTTTTTAACCAAGAGCAGAATGGTATCATAAAAGCAGGGAATAAAAAGATAGCGGTATGGGGGAAGGTAGAGCAAGAGATTACTGATTTTTTAGATATACCTGCTAATGTTTACCTGTTTGAACTTGATTTTACAGAATTATACCCCCTAATTGAGAGAGATATTACTTTTAAACCTTTACCCAGATATCCTTTTATAAAAAGGGATATTTCTATAGTTGTCCCTGAAGAGGTAGCTTTTGCCCAGATTAAAAAAGAAACATTAACAGTGAATCCTGTTTTATTAAAACAGGTGGAATTATTTGATGTTTTCAGGGGAAGGCAGATCAAAAAGGGATATAAGAGTATAGCTTTTTCCATGGTATTCCAGGCTGAAGAAAGAACTTTGACTGATATGGAAGTCGACAAAATAGTAGAAAGTGTTAAAATGAAATTATACCAGCTTTTCCAAGCCGAATTAAGAGAATAAATATGATTGTTTAGGAGGTTATAGAAATTATTAACTGGGTTGACCTAGGCATTCTTATTATTATCTTATTTAATGTAATTTTGGGATTTAAAAGAGGAATTATTGCCGAGGTATTAACGCTGCTGGGCTTGGTTGCTGCTATTTTTGTAGCGATATTCTGGTATGCTGATTTAAGTGCGTTTTTGATTAAACAGTTCAAATGGAATCAAACCTTATCAAATGTAGTTAGTTTTATTCTAATTTTTATTCTGGTTATTATTGTATTTCGAGTATTAGAGAATATACTAACCCGTATTACTGCCTTGTTACTATTAAATTGGATTAACAATTTAGGAGGAGCGTTATTTGGATTTATAAGAGGTGCCCTCATTGTTAGCCTATTAATTTTCTTAATAAACTTTATTCCCTTACCTTTGGTAGTTAGAACCCAATTGTCAGAATCAATGTTAGCCGACATTTTGCTTAATAGCTTGATTGTAATTTATAATTCCATACGAGAATGGCTCCCCGAGCATTTTCAATTCGATTTTGAAATTTTAAAAGAAAGATTATTTAGGAATATAAATTAGCTAAATTATTAGTAATGGATACACATGTTTTAAAAAAATTAGATTATCAAAAAATAAAAGAATTGTTAAAAGAAGAGCTTTTTACTTTTTCTGGAAGAGAGCATTTAAAAAATCTTGAGCCCTCTTCGGATTTTGCTATAGTGGTAAAGTGGCAACAAGAAACAACTGAAATGAAAAATATTTTAGAAAACCTCCACTCCCTTCCTTTAATACCTTTAGAGAATGACATAAAAGAAGAAATTAAACAGGCTCAAATTCAGGATAGTATTTTAACTCAAAAATCATTACTCTATATTGCCAGAATGCTGGAGTGTTTCCATTTAACGAAGGAATTTTTGGAAAAGCTACCCACAGACCAATATCCCTTAATAAGAGAAAAGGGAACAAACTTGAAGTCGTTTCGCATATTAGAGAAAACGATTAAGGATAGTATCAATGAGGAATTACAGATCGTTGATGATGCCAGTCCTTTGTTGAAAAAGATAAGACAAAAAATACATTCTATCGAAAGGAAAATAAAAGAGAAACTGGAAAATATTATCAAAGACCCTCAAAATCGTTTAATTATTCAGGATGATATTATTACTATTCGTCAGGGGAGATACGTAATTCCCGTTAA
This sequence comes from Candidatus Atribacteria bacterium UBA6794, assembly GCA_002452835.1. Classification (GTDB taxonomy): domain Bacteria; phylum Atribacterota; class Phoenicimicrobiia; order Phoenicimicrobiales; family Stramentimicrobiaceae; genus Oleihabitans. The sequence goes on from DKFO01000076.1 coordinate 5,439, forward strand.
GCAACAAGAAAAGGGTAAATTTCCAGGAGTTATCCATGATAAGTCAGAAAGTGGGGTTACTGTTTTTATGGAACCCTTGCCTGTAGTAGAATTTAACAATGAATTAAGAGAATTATATCAGGATGAAAAACAAGAAGAATATAGAATACTGCAAAAGTTGACGGCCTTAGTTGGTCAGAATGGTGAGGAAATACTCTATAGTTATCAGATTTTAGGTGAATTAGATTTTATTAATGCTAAAGCCAAATTGAGTATCAAAATGAAGGCGGTAGAACCACAGATTAATGAGCAAGGGATAATTCATTTATATAAGGCCAGACATCCCCTTTTAAAGAATAAGGTAGTGCCCATTGATATTGAGTTGGGTGAAAAATTTGAGATATTGATAATTACCGGACCTAACACCGGGGGAAAGACAGTTACTTTAAAAACAGTGGGATTATTAACTCTAATGGCTCAATCGGGCTTACACATTCCCGTTGAAGTGGATAGTGAGGTAGCAATCTTTAAAAAAATATTTGCTGATATTGGTGACGAACAGAGTATGGAACAGAGTTTAAGTACCTTTTCTGCTCATATCCAGAATATCATTCACATATTGGAGGAGGCTGACCAGTATTCCTTAGTGTTGTTAGATGAATTAGGAGCAGGTACAGATCCCTCAGAAGGCTCTGCCCTGGCTATGGCTATTCTTGATTTATTAAAATCTAAGGGGGCAAAGGTATTAAGCACTACCCATCATGATAGTCTTAAGGCCTATGCTTATCTTACCGAAGGAGTAATGAACGCTAAAGTAGAGTTTGACGAAAAAACACTTAAACCAACTTACAAAATATCAATCGGTCTTCCCGGTAAAAGCTGTGCTTTTGCAGTTGCCCAAAGATTAGGGTTACCAGAGATGGTTTTGGACAAAGCGGAACAATATTTAGTAAAGGAAAAGTTAGATCTGGAGAATTTAATTAGGAAAATGGAAAAAGACAAAGACCAGGTAGCAGCAAGTTTGCAATATATAAAAAGGGAAGAAGGCCAGATAAGTCAATTAAAGAAGGAACTGGAAGAAAAAATTGGCGCTTTGCAAGAAGAAGAAAAGAAAATTAAATTAGAAGCTTACCAGGAAGCGGAAAAAATACTTTCTTTAGCCCAAACCAGAGCAAAGGAGATGATTAAATCTCTAAAGAGGAAAAAATATGATGGGGAAGCATTTGTTCAAGAGATAAAGGCTCTGGAAGATGTTAAAGAAGATATTAAAAAAGAAGCTACCAAGTACACTTTACGGCAAGCGGTGAACCATTTTGAGAAAGGGGACCACGTTTTTATTAATAGTTTAGGTAGAGAAGGGACTATTTTAGAAAAAAATGAAAAGAAGAAGCAATATACCATCCAAGTAGCAAACTTGAGACTGAAAATTCCCGTTAGTGATTTAAAACAAGTGCCTCAAGGTGATTTTAGCAATATAGATAGAAAAACAAATATAGAGGAAGCATTTCCTCCTCTAACAACGAGAGGTAATATTGAGAAAAAAGCTCATTTCAAAAATGAAATAGATATCAGAGAAATGAGTGCCAGTGATGCCGAGATTAGATTAGAAAAGTACCTTGATGATGCCTTTCTTTTGGGCGTCTCTCCAGTATACATTATTCATGGCAGAGGAAAAGGAATTTTAAGGGAGAAAGTAGCCCATCTCCTGAAAAATATTAATTATGTTAAATCATATCGTTATGGAGAAACTTTTGAAGGTGGTGATGGAGTAACGGTAGTCTATTTTTAAAAAGATAGCCAAAAAAGTTATTAAAAATAATTAGTAAATATTTAGCTTGCTGTTAATTTAGGAGTTCTCAAGGGGAAAAATTCCTTGAATATCGGAATTTTCAAAAAATTTCGATAATATTAATTCTGGTCTCTTTCTTCCAGTCTTTTTCTCAATTCTTCTACTAAAGATTGTAGGGTCTCTTCTTTTGTTTCTTCCGGTTGGTCAACTTCATTTTGGTCTTCTTTTTTCAAAATTTCTATTTCTTCTAACAAAGGAAATTTCTTTTCACCAGTAATTATTGGCGTTTTGGTTTCCTCAACGGAAGGCTGCCCCTTATAAGGTTCAGGCATTGCCTGCAAGGTACCTGTTCCTTCATAGCAGATCTGGGTTGGTTCGGTACCGGAAAGAAAGGTTACTTTAACTTTCTTGCTACAACTACTTCCAGCTAAAAGGCCAGTTTTGGCACATACCTCAATTTCCTGGACATTTTTGGGTCTGGGGAAGTCTTTTACTGGTTTGTCTTGCAGAGCACTACTCATAAAATCGCGCCAGATGGGCGCTGCTACCACACCACCGGTTAGTCTATTACCAAGAGGTTTGCGATCATCATTACCAATATAGACCGCACATGCTAATTCTGGGGTAAATCCCACAAACCAGGCATCTATAAATTCATCAGTGGTACCAGTTTTACCTGCTGCTGGTCTGCCAATTTTGGCATTAAAACCAGTCCCCCTTTCAATAACACCTTCCATTAATTTAATTAGAACATAGCAGACATCTTCTGAAAAAACTTGTTTTTTGGCTGGCTGGTTTTGTTCCAGTATTTTACCATTATAATCTTCAACTTTAATTATAGCGATGGGCTCCACATAGGTACCCATGTTAGCTATAGTGGCATAAGCAGAAGCCATTTCTAAAGGGGTCACCTCTGAAGTGCCTAATGCCAGTGAGAGATCTGGTCTGAGTGTACTCTTTATACCAGCTTTTTGGGCATTCTGTATTACTTCTCTTACTCCAATTCTCTCTAATAATTTTACCCCGACTATATTGATAGAATCTTCAAAGGCTTCTCTCAAAGTAACTGGGCCTCTAAATTCCTTTTCTTCATAATTTGTAGGGGACCATCCATTTTCATAGACTACTGGTGCATCTTCAATAATTAAACTGGGGGAGATTCCCTTTTGAATGGCAGTCAGATAGACAAAGGTTTTAAAGGCAGAACCGGGTTGACGGTAGGCCTGGGTTGCTCTATTAAATTCACTTTCCTGATAATTTTTACCACCGACCATAGCTTTAATATGGCCAGTTTGAGGTTCAATAGCAATTAGTGCTCCTTCTCGTCCACTTTTTGAGAAGGCTTCTTCTGCTTTTTTCTGCATATCTAAATCAAGGGTGGTATAGATTTTTAGCCCACCCTTGAATACCATATTAACTCCATACTTATCTAACAATATTGTTCTTACATAACTAGCAAAATAAGGAGCAATCTCTTTAGAATCTCGATTATGATTTAATACTATCTGTTTTTCTTTTGCCTGAAGGTATTCTTGTTCGGTGATATATCCCAGATCAAACATTCTTTTTAAAATGACATTTTTTCTCTTTAGAGCGGCTTCTAAATTAATAAAGGGAGAATAATAGGCAGGTCTTCTGGGTATACCGGCTATTAAGGCACTTTCCGCCAGAGAGAGCTCTGATAGTGATTTATCAAAGTATAGTTCTGCTGCCGAGGCAACCCCATGAGCGCCGTGACCAAAGTAAATAAGGTTCAGGTACATTTCCAGAATCTCATTTTTGGTAAAAGTTCTTTCAATTTGCAGGGCTAAAAGGGCATCTTTTATTTTTCTGGAAAGAGTTTCTTCCCTGGTTAAGAAAGTGTTTACTGCTAATTGTTGGGTAATAGTGCTCCCCCCCTGCACAATTCTTCCTTCCTTTATATTTTCAAATAAAGCTCTGGTAATGCCACGGATAGAAATACCATGATGGTTATAAAAATTGCTGTCCTCTATAGCAATGAAGGCATCAATAAGATGTTGGGGTATCTCAGATATAGAGACAGGGGTACGGTTTTCCTGAAAAAATTCAGTAATTAGTCTTCCCTTAATATCATATACCTTACTGGTGATAGGACTTAAAAAATTACTGGTTTGTACCATTTCCCCCATTTTTTGGTTAGAAAAGGAGATTAAAAAAGTGAAAGATAAGACAAAAGATAAAATTAATAAAAATAAGGCAAATGATAATATCTTAGAAAACCAAGAACGTGTTTCAGCTTTTTTATTCTTTTTCTTTTTAGAATTCATAGCAACTGTACCTTATTAAAATTTATTATTCCCCTTAAATAATTTTAATATATTCTGTCAAACTTTTTTAGTTAAGTGGGATATGCTATAATTAAAACAGCTTTTTTTCAAAAAGGGATTTTCATTGTTAAAAACAAATTATCTTGTTCGTATGGCCTTTATTGCTGCTCTATATACTACCATAAACCTGGTTTTTGCGCCAATTAGTTATGGTCCTATGCAGATTCGCATTGCGGAGGCATTAACAATATTACCGTATATTGACCCTGCTGCCATTGGTGGATTATTTTTAGGTTGTATTTTAGCAAACTTATGGGGAGGTTTAGGTATTGCCGATGTTTTAGGGGGCAGCTTATGTACTTTAATTGCTGCTCTTTTGACCTATAAGATGAAAAGACCAATCTATGCACCAATGCCACCAGTAGTGATAAATTCTTTGGGAGTAAGTCTGTATTTGCATATTTTATTTAAACTGCCCTATTGGTTAACGGTGAGTTACATATTTATGGGTCAATTAATTGCCTGTTATCTGTTAGGTTATCCTTTATTACTGGTTTTTTTGAAACGGAAAATATGGATTTATACTGATAAAAAAATTTAGATGGGGAATTTACTAATATTATAAAAAATTTGATACTACTAAGAGAAAGGAAGGAGAAGAAGATATAATATGGATTTATCCGAGGAAATGAAAATAATAAAGAGAGGGATTAGTGAGATTATTTCTGAAGAGGAATTAGAGAAAAAATTAATTAATTCAAAAAAAACAAAAAAACCGTTACGAGTAAAACAGGGTTTTGACCCCAGTGCACCAGATATTCATTTGGGGCATACGGTAGGATTAAGAAAATTGAGGCACTTCCAGGACCTGGGTCATGAGGTATATTTTCTAATTGGTGATTTTACCGGGATGATTGGTGACCCCAGTGGTCAATCTGCTATGCGAAAGCAATTAACTCCGGAGGAAGTGAAAAAAAATGCGGAAACCTATAAAGAACAGGTTTTTAAGATATTGAATCCGGATAAAACTATAGTAGAATTTAATAGTCACTGGTTAGGAAAACTATCCTTTGTGGAGGTAATCCAGTTGTGTGCTAAATATACCGTAGCGCGGATGCTGGAAAGGGATGATTTTGCTCATCGCTTTCAAGAGAAAAAACCTATTGGTATTCATGAATTTTTATATCCACTTATGCAAGGATATGATTCTGTGGCTTTGAAGGCAGATGTAGAATTAGGAGGAACTGATCAAAAATTTAATTTATTGGTGGGCAGAGAGCTACAGCGAGAATATCAGCAGGAACCACAGGTTATCATTACTATGCCTATTATAGCTGGTACCGATGGGGTAGAAAAAATGAGCAAAAGTCTGGGGAATTATATCGGGATTAAGGAGCCTCCCTTTGATATGTATGGGAAAATAATGTCTATACCGGATAAGCTAATATTAACTTATTTTGAGTTATTAACCGATGTTTCTACTGAGGATTTAGCTCAGATTGAACAAGATTTAACTGATAATCGCCTCTCTCCTCTGGATATAAAGAAAAGACTGGCTAAAGAGATTGTGAAAATGTATCATGGATACACTAAAGCCAATGAAGCGGAACAACACTTTCGGAAGGTTTTTCAGGAAAAGGAAAATCCTGAAAATATAGAGAATCTATTAATACCAGCTTCAGATTTGAAAGATAATAGATTATGGATTGTGAAGTTATTAAAGATGACTAAATTATTTAAGAGCAACGGAGAAATAATAAGGTTAATCGAACAGGGCGGGGTTAGAATTAATAATCAAAAGATACGAGAGACAAACCTCGATGTAGAGATTAATGAAGGAGATATTTTAAGAGTGGGTAAATTATATTTTTATCGCTTAAAAATTGTCTAATAAGATGATAAAATATGTGATTATTATTGGAAGCAAGGCAATTTAAATGAAAGATTTACTGATAAAATTTTTAAAACCTTATGGAAAACAAATTATCCTGGCTATAGTATTCCTATTACTGCAGGTTATGTCTAATCTTTATTTACCCAGTTTAAATGCTGATATCATCAACAATGGTGTAGCTAAAGGCGATATCAACTATATTTTAAAGACTGGTAGCTTTATGCTGTTAGTAACGTTGCTATTGGTGACTTGTGCCATAGCTTCCTCCTATTTTAGCTCTAAGATAGCGATGAGTTTTGGACGAGATATGAGGAGAGCAATATTTTATAAAGTAGAAAGTTTTTCGCAAGCTGACCTTGATAAATTTGGTACACCATCCCTGATTACCCGTAATACCAATGATGTGCATCAAATACAGATGCTGGTACTTTTGGGTTTAAATCTTATGGTTATGGCTCCTCTCATGTGCTTAGGTGGTATTATAATGGCGCTAAGTCAAGATGTGGTATTATCGTCCTCTATAATTATCATAGCACCTCTCATGGGTGTGGTAGTATGGCTGCTCTTAATAAAAGCTACTCCGCTATTTCGCTCTATTCAGATTAAAATAGATCGAGTAAATCAAATTATGCGTGAAAAACTGATGGGTGTCAGGGTGATAAGAGCCTTTGTAAGAAGTGATTACGAGGCCAGACGTTTTGATGAAGCTAACCGAGACCTTACCAGCACGACCTTAAGGGTAAATCGAATTATGGCCCTGGCTATACCAGGCCTTATTATTATTATGAATATATCTACTGTGGCTATCATCTGGTTTGGTGGTCACAGAATAGAAAGTGGAGCTATGCCTATTGGTAATCTGACTGCTTTTTTAACCTATATTATGGAGATTATGATATCAGTCATCTTAGCCATGGGTATGTTTATCATGGTGCCCAGAGCAGAAGCATCGGCTGAACGGGTGCTAGAGGTGCTTAATACAGAACCATCAATAAAAGATCCCGATAAACCGGTAGTCTCTGGTAAGAGAGAAGGAAATATAGAGTTTTGTGAAGTGGAATTTAGCTATCCACAAGCAGAAGAAGCGGTGCTTAAAAATATTTCCTTCAGGGCAGCACCGGGGGAGACCACTGCCATTATAGGAAGTACCGGATGTGGAAAGAGTACTCTGGTAACCTTGATACCGCGTTTTTATGACGTAAGTAGTGGTAGCATAAGAATAGATGGTATAGACATACGTAATATATTCTTGCCAGATTTAAGAGACCGGATTGGACTGGTTCCTCAAAAGGCTTTTCTTTTCAGCGGAACAATAGCTGATAATCTGCGCTATGGCAATGAAAATGCTACCGATGAAGAGCTATGGCAGGCTTTAGAGATAGCCCAGGCTAAAGATTTTGTAATGGAGCTACCCGATAAATTGTATGCCCCAGTGGAACAGGGAGGAGTTAACTTCTCAGGAGGGCAGCGCCAGAGGCTGGCTATTGCCCGGGCACTGGTTAAGAAACCAGAGATATACTTATTTGATGACAGTTTTTCTGCTCTGGACTACAAAACTGATGCTCAATTACGATTAGCACTTAAAGGTAAAACTATTCATTCCACAGTCATCATTGTTGCCCAGCGGGTGAGTACTATTAGGAATGCTAATCAGATTGTTACCTTAAGTGATGATGGCACTATAGCCGGGATTGGCACTCATTCTCAGCTTATGGAAACTTGTCCAGTATATAGCGATATAGTGCATTCACAGCTTTCCGAGGAGGAATTAGTGTATGAGCGTAAATAATAATCATCAGGATAAAAAGCTGAAAATTAAACCTCAAAGGCGACATGGTGGATTTGGTGGTGGTAGACGAGCTGCTGCTACCCACCCGGTGGAAAAAGCCAAGGATTTCAGGGGAACACTAAAGCGTCTTATTGCTTATCTAAAGCCCCAGGCGATACCCTTACTGTTAGTAGTAATTTTTACCATTTTAAGTGTAATATTTACCATATTAGCACCGAGGTTAATAGGTGAAGCTACCAATGAGTTATTTGAAGGAGTAATGAGTAAACAACTACCAGCTGGTATGACCAAGGACGAGGCTATAGCAGAGTTAAAGGAACAAGGGCAAGACCAACTGGCAGAGATGATATCTGGGATGGATCTCGTGCCGGGGAAAGGTATAGACTTTAATGCCTTAGGGTATATCTTGATTATCCTTTTAACTATATATCTTTTGGGTGCCTTCTTTCGGTGGTTACAACAATACACGATGGCCGGGGTAGTCCAGAATACCGTATACCGATTGCGGAAGGAGGTAGACAGTAAACTCAGCAAACTTCCTTTGAAATATTATGATAATCATTCTCATGGTGATATCTTAAGTCGGGTAACCAATGATGTAGACAATATAGCTCATACCCTTCAGCAGAGTATTACTCAGATAATCTATGCGGTTGCTATAGTAATAGGAGTACTGTTTATGATGTTTTCTATAAGTCCACTTCTTTCCTGGATATCGCTTATGATTATACCGCTATCGATTTTAGTTACCATGTTTGTTATTAAACGCTCTCAAAAATACTTTATAGCTCAGTGGGACAGTACTGGTGCTTTAAATGGCCATGTAGAAGAATCCTTTACCGGTCATAATATTATCGAAGCGTTCAACCAGCAGAATAAAACTATAGAGCGTTTTGATAAAGAGAATGAGAGAGTTTTTGAAGCCAGTTTCAAAGCTCAATTTATATCTCGCCTGATACATCCTTCAGTAAATTTCTTGAATAACATAAATTACGTGATCATATGCATTGTGGGTGGAATACGGGTAGCCCGAGGTATCATCACCTTAGGTGAAGTGCAAGCTTTTATCCAATATTCCAGGCAGTTTACCCAACCCGTAGTGCAGGTGGCTAGTATGGTGAACATTCTACAATCTACTGTAGCTTCTGCGGAACGAGTGTTTGAACTACTGGATGAAGAAGAAGAAATTCCAGATACTGAGAATCCGGTAGTACTGGAAGAGGTGAAAGGACAAGTCAAATTTGAAGAGGTATACTTTAGCTACAGCCCTGATGTTCCCTTAATTGAGAATATGAATCTGGACATTCAGCCTGGTCAAACAGTGGCTATAGTAGGCCCCACTGGTGCTGGCAAAACAACTTTGGTTAATCTGCTCATGCGTTTTTATGAAATAAACCGAGGACGCATTACTATAGATGGTGTTGATATCCGGGAGATGAAACGAGAAAATCTGCGCAAGATTTTTGGTATGGTATTGCAGGATACCTGGCTATTCAAGGGCACTATAAGGGATAACATTGCTTATGGTAAAGAAGGAGCCACTGAGGAAGAGATAAGAGCAGCTGCCTGGACTGCCTATGTCGATCATTTTATCAGAACGTTGCCTCAGGGATACGATACTGTGCTTACCGAAGATGCTTCTAATATCTCGCAAGGACAAAGACAACTTTTAACTATAGCTCGTGCTTTTTTAGCTGATCCTAAGATTCTGATACTGGATGAAGCTACCAGTTCCGTGGATACCCGTACTGAGATGCTGATTCAAAAAGCTATGGCTAAACTGAGGAAGGGTCGCACCAGCCTGGTAATAGCTCATCGATTATCCACCATCTATGATGCTGATATTATCTTGGTTATGGATAAAGGTCGCATTGTGGAGCAGGGAAATCATGAGGAACTTATAGCGGCAGGTGGTTTTTATTATGATTTATACCGGAGCCAATTTCTGTCACCTATAGAGGCCGATGCCGTTTAACCCGAATTTATTATCTCCTTTAAGTCAGAGAATATAGTCAGAATAAACAAGAGAAGCATGTTTTAAAACTGATGAGATTTATAAAAATAGTATCAGAAACTTTCTAAAAACTATATAGATAATAAATAGAATGGTTATTTATTGAGACTATAAAAATAAACAAAAGCTTGAAAAAATTATTTTTTTATATTATAATAATAATGTAAAAAATATTGTGAGAATTTCCTATTATAAATTAAATATTTTTTAGTATCGGAATTTCAAAGAAAATTCTTGACAACCTCTCCTGACTCTGTTACTATCTTATTTGCCCTTCCTAAGGGA
>DKFO01000023.1 GCA_002452835.1 Candidatus Atribacteria bacterium UBA6794
GCTTCCGAAACTTCCAGAGCAGTCAAGCTTCCTTTAAACGAATCTGGTGCAATAACAATTTTCATCAATCTTTCTCTTTCTGTGTATTGAACGATTTATTTTATATAGATAACATTATTATTTTATTTTTTTTATAAATTAATTATGAATTCTAGAATTTATATTTGTTGTAACTAAAAAATACTTTATCTAAAATACACTTATTAATGAAAGATGATTATTTATATTTTTAAACAGTTAATTTTTTTGACTTTATCCATTCACTATATAATTTAATACCTTCTTCTATATTATACGCTGGTTGATATCCTAACTCTTTTTTTGCTTTGCTTATATCCAGACCTTCTACTCTATTCATAAGTTTTCCTTTACCCAAAGAAATATCAACAGGAAAGTAGGTATATTTTTTACATAATGCTACCACTTCCCCTACTTTGTAAGATTCTCCAGAAGAAATATTATAAACTTTGGAAACAAGTTTTTTCTTTTCAAATAATAAATAAATACCTTGAGCAGCATCTAAAACGTAAGTAAAATCTATTATTTGGTCACTACCTTTAATTGATTTTAATCCCTTAATCCCTTCTAAAATTCCAAAGGCTATTTTATATAAAGTAAAAAATGTTGATGGCATTCTTCCTGGACCATAAATAAAATACAATCTTCCTATACGAAAGTCAATTTGATAAATATCTGCATATTTCCTCCCGATAAATTCAGCAGAAGCCTTTGAAGCAGCGTATAAATCCTGTGGCTCAATGCAATCCTCTTCTTTTGATTTCCTTTTTTTCCTTCCATATATAGCTCCGGTACTGGTAAAAATAATTTTTTTTATCCCAAATATTCTGGATAATTCTAATATATTTAATAGACCTATTATATTTAATTGAATATTAAAATACGGATTTTTCGGTACAAATTCTCCCATAATTGCAACTGTATGAATAATACCTTCAATATCATCTTTATATTCTTTTATTACATCTGTTAATCGAGCGAAATCCAGTACATCACCTTCAATGAAATGTATTTTTCCTTTATAATCTTCTAAATATTCAGGACATATCTTATTAATATCATAGATAATTACATCTCGATTATTTTTAGCAAATAGATAAGCAATCCAGGAACCTAGATGGCCATAACCCCCAGTAATAAAAACAGCCATAATTTTAAATCTCCTCAACTTTAAATAATAGCAAATGATTTGAAATTATAAATTATTAATATAATCTATCAATGACCTTATTAAATTTATGATAAATTCCTGATTTTTCTATTGATCTATATAGTTCATCGTGGATTTTTGCCAGGTCGTTATAAATTTTATTATTTAAAAAAATAGGAATTTTTTGACTTGAATAGTCTACTTTTGTCATAAGATCAACAGCTGTAACAATATCATTATATATACCAATTTTTACCGCAGCTACGATGGCTGCTCCCAATGAAGAAGCATCCTCATAATCGATTTTAACGACAGGTTTACCATAAACATCAGCCTGTATTTGATTAAACACCTCGGATCGAGTTAATCCTCCACTAATTCTTACTTCTTTTACAGGTCCAATATATCTTTCCATAATCATTATATTTTTCTGAATTTCAAAAGCGATACCTTCCAAGATTGCTCTAATAATAGAAGAACACGTATGACCTAATGACAAACCAAATAATATTCCACAAGCTTCCGGATTCCAATAAGGAGCCGCTGATGCTGCAAAATGTGGAATTAATAATAAACCATTTGCTCCTATTGGTTCTTTCTCTGCTTCTGAATTCATAAAGTGATAGGTGTCAGTATTTATTTTTTTTAGTTCTTCTCTACCATAAAAATAAATATTATCCCTAAACCATCTATATATTGAACCTGTGGTAAAAATACCAGCTTCCAATACCCATTCACCAGCAATGGAAGAAGCGCTACAAATCAAACGTTGGTTAATATCTTTGAATGGTTTATTACAATTAGTTAAAATAAAAGAACCAGTTCCGGTATTTGCCTCTAATAAGCCATCTCTTACTACACCTAATCCAATGGCAGCACATTGCTGATCCCCCCCTGCAATAATCACAGGTATACCTTCAGGTAAACCAAGGTTACTTGCAGCAGAATGACTTAACATTCCAATAATTGAACCCGGGGGGACAGCTTCAGGTAATTTATGAAAATCTATTCCAACATCATTTATTAATTCTTCATCCCATTTAAATTGATCAATATTAAAAAGCATTGTTCTTGAAGCTTGTGTCCAATCTGTCTTAAATATGCCTGTTAGAAAGTAAATAATAAAATCCTGAACAGAAAGAAATTTAAATGCTTTATTATAAACCTCTTCTTTATTTTTCTTAAGCCAAAGTAATTTTGGCAAAGTAAAATAGGGGTCTACTCTCAAGCCAGTAATTGCATAAATCTTTTTTAATCCATATATATCGACCAGAAACTTTGCTTCTGCAATTGCTCTCTTATCTTGCCACAAAATAGCATTATCTAAAGGATTACCCTCTCTATCAACAGGAATAAAAGTAGCTCTTTGCGAAGTGACCGAAATTGCAGAAAGCTTTTTTTGGTCAATATTTGTCTTACCCATTGCTTCTTTCACAGTTTTTTGGGCTGCTTTCAACCATGTAGTCGGATCATGGTCGATCCATCTTGATGAGAAATAAATACTCTGGTACTCTTGATATGCTTGACTAAGCTTTTTGCCTTTTTCATTAAAAATAATGGTACGGCAACCCATTGTCCCTAAATCAATACTTAAAATCAACTGATTCATTAAATATTTCCCCTTATATAATAAAAGGAGACTAATTAAATTAGATCGCCCTTCTTGTCAAATTTTAAAGTTGAAAAATCACCTTTAAATTCAATGTCTTTTCGATTTAATAATTCGTTATATAAACCTTTGGATACCTGCATTTTACCATGATGCAGAGTGCTATCAATAATACATAATTTGACATTAGTGGTATCCTTTTTCCCTTCTATCCGCATTAATCCATTTAATGTATTTAGGGCAATTCTTATTGCTTCATAATCATTTTCAGCAATAATTGGTATTTTCCCCTTATCTAGAAAAGTAGTAGTAATTACATTGTTGTAAGTAATATTTAAATTGATTCTCTTAAATAATCTTTTGGTAATTATATCTGCCTGCCCAACTCCGATAGCATTACCATGACTCTCTTTGGTTAAATTAAGAGCAACAATATGTTCAATTAAAGGAGATTCAAAATCTTTATTTTTGGTCGCATAAATTTTTTCAGGATCACGCTCTCCCCATATTCCTTTTCTTCCAATTAAATTTGTATCTATACATGTCCCACTAATATTCTTCCCTATATTTCTTATTACCAAAACATCACAAATCTGAAATGGGAACCAAGGATAATATTTTTCAGCCAATTTATATAATTCTTCTTCCCTCTCAGGAATATCAAATGGATCTATTAGCTCAAGATGTGCAGTATTATCTCTGGCATTTTCAACAATAGCTATTCCAGCAATAATTTTTTTGGTATCTAATACAATCTTGGCGCTGGCCAAAACAAGATTTTTAAGCCCCCATACTCCATAAGAATGAATAAGTTCAGCTTGCTTTTGTTTTCCTAATCCTACAGTCATCATTTTCAATAAACCACTTTCGGTTTTATTATCATAATCAGTATGCTTCTTAATACGGTTAACGACAATAATTCCGTCAGCCTGATAAGCATATTTATCCATATAAACAGGAGTTTTATATTCTGTTTCTCCAATTTTTACTACCTTCATGCTTGCTCTAATAGGAGCATTTACCTTTTCTTCAGTAATTTCTAACGAAGCTAAAATTTCCTTTTGCCCTTCTGCAGTACCTCCACCATGACTCCCCATAGAAGGTATAATAAATGGATTACCACCACATTTTTTAATTTCTATAATCAATTGTTTAATTACAGCAGTCATATCCTTTATGCCACGGCTGCCTACTGTTATTGCTATTTGATCTCCTGGATTAATTCTGGCACATAAATTAAACTGATTAATTTTATCCTTTAATTCACCTTTAATATCATCTATTTCTGGTTGATTATAAAATTGTTGCAATTGAATGACTTTTGGTATATCCAACTTTATTAGATGCCTCCTAATTTTTGCTCGAATAATTAAATTAATTCAAGTGACTATTGTTAAAGTCACAAAATAAATCAAATCTATTCTATTTTTATTAATACTATTTCTATTTTATTTAGAATCTATTTTACCCCAATATAGTTGCCTTTTATTGTTCCCACCACAACAAGTAAAGTATCGTATCTGGTCTTATTTACAAATAATTTTACTTCTTCCGACTTAGTCAACTGATCTTCAGAAATAGTCTTTCCGTTATCTACAGTAGGTACATAACCTAATTCTGCTTCTACAGTTACTTTAACAGCAAGCATGTGCTATCTTAACAATTCTTGAAGTCTTTTCTTTATTCTCACTTATTTTTAGATATGAACTATCACACAATACATCACTTAATTAAAAACGGCTTGCCTTGAATAGCCCTTTATAATAAATTCCTCCTATGCTCCTCTCACTTTTTTCAACCATTCCTGAAATTCTTTTTTTTCTAATATTTCAGGATTAACAATAAATTGTGGCTTTTTATTATCAATTAATCTATTGATATCCTGAACTAATAGAAATGATGATTTAGTCAAAGCCTCTGTTGTTGTTCCGGCGATATGGGAAGTTAAGGTAACATTATCAAGCTTTAACCAGTGGCTATCCTTGGTAATTGGCTCTTCCCAAAATACATCCAAAGCAGCACCAGCTATTTTCTTATTTTTTAATAATTCAAACAGAGCGTCTTCTTTAATCAAACCAGCACGTGCCGTATTAATAAGATAGGCTGATTTTTTCATAAATGAAAGTTCTTTGTCTCCAAGCATATTCTTATTATCTTCTCCCAGGCGAGCATGTAAGGAAACAAAATCTGAATTCTGCAACAAATCTTTTAGTCTGACTTTTCTAGCATTATATTTAAATACTACCTCCTCTGATATATTAGGATCAAAAACTAAAATCTTAACATCAAAACCACTTAATTTTTGAGCAACCAATTGTCCAATATAACCAAAACCAATCAATCCAACTGTTTTCCCTTGCAATTCAGGAATCATATCAGAATTAATAAAATTTTTTCTCCATAAACCATTTTTAATAGCATAATGACTTCTTGCAATATTTCGAGCCTCTGCCAGGATTAAACCAACTGTATAATCTGAAACTGCCTGAGCATTACGACCTTTTACTTGTTGAACTATTATCCCTTTTTTTGTTGCATAGTCAACATCAATATTCTCTAACCCTGCCCTCGATACCCCAATTAATCTAAGTTTGGGTAATGTTTCAATTGCTTCTTCAGATATGGGACAAAAAAGAACTAATAATATTTCAGTATTTTTATTAGCAGTTAATATTTGTGGAATAAATTTTTCAGCCGATGGACCTTGTTTTTCAATAACTAATCTTCTATCCTGTAATTTATTCCAGTCTTTTTCCCAATCATCCACTTCAATATTGATTGGTTTTATATGTAACTTTTTTGCTGCTTCTGCCATATTCTTTCCAGGTATCATTGCATCTCCAATACATAAAATGTTCATTCTTAATTAACTCCTATTAAAAAACTATTTATAAAGTATTGCCTTTTTTAGTTATTAGTACCAAATTACTACTCCTTTAATTATTTAGAAAGAATCTACTACTAGGTTGGCATTAGTACATAATTTCGCTTTTCATGACTAATTATAATAGAGTAAAAAAGTACCTTATTTTGTTAAAGAACAATGATTATAGATAATATAACATTATACTAAAGTAAATACTAAATAGTTTGTAAGTATTGCAATATTTAAAACTACTGTAATCTAACACAATTAAAAATAGTTAATATTTTTACAATCTTATGGTATATTTTAAAACCAGATAAGGTCCCTCTTTCAGAAAAGCCATGGTTGGATTTTCTTTTTGCCTGACACAGTGGTAAATGGCCTCCTGGAGCATGGTAGTAATATCTGACTGAGAACCCTGGATGAACTGATATCCACTTACCCCTGGTAGGTTAGCCAATAGTTGAGGTGGGATATTTACGGTGCAGTAGATGAGATGGTCAAATCCTCCAATTCTGGTGAAGAGCTGTTCCCATTTCTGTACCTCCCACTGGTCAGGGGTAAAGGTCCGGTTGAAACTGGAGATAAGAGGATAGAAATTGCCTAATCCTACTTCGCGAAACTTTTGCAATAGTTCTTTATAATATTTACTACCAATCGGCTCTACATCCTGGTTATGGGCTAATAAGATGAGATAGCCACCCTTCTTAACTGCTGGTAGGGCTGCCCAGGCCCCTTTGATGGCCTGATAATGATTTACTGCCCCTTTACCACCATGAGTTAAGACTATATCGTAGGTTCGGTCAATGGTCACTTGTGAAAATTGCTGTAGTTGGTCAACGGCCTTCTGATGGGAGGCCTCTAACTCACCAGTAGTGATACCACAGATGCGAAAATCACTATTTAATAAGACATTGACTGCAAAATCCACTCTCGTTCTACGGGCTACCTCTAAGGCAAACTCATGACAGGGGTTATCCTGAAAGATAAGATTATCGGCATGGGGGTTGGCCATAAACTCAGGTCCATGGAAGACCTGGGTAGCCTCAATATTGATTAGACCAGGACAGATGGCCTTTCTACCGCCAGAGGCCCCGGCCATGAAGTGGGTTTCTACCAGACCGGTAATAATATGCAGGTCTGCCTGGATAAAGTCTCTATTAATCTTAACAGATATATCCTTCACTTTACCAATAGACACCAAGTCCAAGCTATAGCAGTCATGATCTATAAGGTGATAGTTCTCATATACCTCTTCTCCAAAGGCTCTCTTTTTCCATTTATCGGAAGTGGGGGCATGAGTTCCACAACCTATGATGATTTTGATATTTTGTTTTTTGATACCAGCTCTCTTCAGACGGGAGAGGAGGGGCGATAAGATATCCTCGGCATGAGTGCTATGGTAAGGAACTGGACGGGTGTTATCGGAGACGGCAATGGCCACGGTAAGCTCCTCAGCTCGCTTAGAGTGCAGGGAGACCATCTGCTCAATAGTCTTACTCTGAATAGGGTGGTCAAAGGCATATTCGATCTCCTCAGCTATATTCGGTAAGGGAGGAGTGGGCTTCATCTGTAATATATCGCAGGTAGGGGGAACTTCTACTGTGATATAGCTATCAAAATACTCTATCTCTATCTTTTGCCAATGGGAGATATTCATATTGGAATTAGATAAAAAATCTTTTTTCATTATTTTATTTCTCACTAATTTAAGTATGTTTTGATTAACTTAAACTAATTACTAAAAATTTATAATTTCAAAATCCTTCTATTTCTTATTATCAATAATAACCTTATAAATTAAACACTTTAATTGACGATAAAATACCCTTTTAAAATTACATGGTACTTGGTAACCAAAGAATAATTTGTGGAAAGGCAATCATTAAAATAAGCCCGATGGCAACGAGAATAATAAAAGGTATTACTCCTCGAATGATATCACTGGTGTTAATTCCCAATTCAGGAGCAGCAGCACCTTTCAGGAAAAATATTGCGTAGGCAAAAGGTGGTGTTAAAAATGACATTTGTAAGTTTACAATAATCATCATGGCAAACCACAAAGGATCAAATCCTAACTGTGGAATAATAGGAGCCAATATGGGAACCATCACAAATATAATACCAATCCAATCTATAAACATTCCCAAAATAAAACAGACTATCATTATTAAAGCAAAAGCTCCCCAACGTCCACCGGGTACAGATAAAATAAAATTTTCCACCACATCACCGCCTCCCGCACTTAAGAAAATACTAACAAAGGCAGTAGAACATCCAGCAATTAGAAGAACCATTCCAGTTAATTTGATTGTATCAATGGAAACCTCTTTTAACACCTTCCAACTTAAACGACCATATACAATAGTTAAGATTGTCGCTACTGCGGATCCTACAGCAGCTGCTTCAGTTGGTGATGCTAATCCTAAATAAATTGCTCCCATAACTGAAAGTATAAGCAGGGCAGTCGGAGCAATAGATAGAAACAACATCTTTGTTTTTTGACCAAACGTGATGTTATTCCCTTCATCGGCAGCAGAAGGAGCAACAGATGGTTGTAGATAAGCACGAAGGGCAATGTATAATATATATAATCCAGAAAGAAGAAAGCCAGGCATAAAGGCAGCCATAAAAAGCTTACCTACTGAAATCCAGGCAACTGGTCCATAAACGATGAGCATAATACTGGGGGGAATCAAAATTCCTAAAGTTCCTCCAGCACAAATTGCTCCGGTTGCTAATCCCTTATCATAATTACGCTTCATCATTGCCGGCAGTGCTACAAGGGTTAACATAGTAATAGAAGCAGCAATAATACCAACACAAGCAGCCATAATTGTTCCGATTAAAACACTGGTGATCGCCAGTCCACCTCTAAATTTGCCAAACCAAACATATATTGCATCATACATCTTTTCAGCAATGCCGGACTTTTCTAACATATTACCCATAAAAACAAATAAAGGAACAGCCATAAATCCATAGTCTGTTAAAATGGCATAAAGCCTGCTATAAATTAAGTCAAAAGAATTTGGCCCAAACAACAAATATCCTGTTATTACTCCCACTCCACCAATAGGAAGAGCAAGAGGAAATCCTGTTAAAACACCTAACAATAATGCTGTAAACATCCCGATCGTAACAATTTCAGGACTTATTGCTATATTCATCACAATAATTCTCTCTTTCTTATTAAAAAGTATAACTCCTGAATAAACTTTGCTACACTCTGCAAGGTAAAAATAATAAAACCAACTACTAATACAGTTCTAAAAGGAGCTGCAGGTGGTAACCAGCTGCTTTCAACCATTTTCTCGCCTACTTTCCAGGCAAAAGCCGCCCATCTTATTCCTGAAGTAATCAAAATAATGCAAATAGGAAAAAGAAAAATGATAGACATAATGACATTAACCAAGGCCTTTGTTCTACGAGAAAATCGGGCATAAAAAACATCAACTCGTACATGACCTTCATGCAAATAGGTGAATGCCCATCCACAGGAACCAAAAGTTCCCATAAGCATTTTGGAAGTTTCCAACGCCCAATTGGTAGGATTATTAAAAAAATATCTAGAAATAACTTCATAACAGAGAACAACCACCAAAGCCATCAGCAAATATTTAACAATTTGCCCGGCAAGTTCACTGATATAATTAATAAAAATTACCAGTTTTCTCATATTTATGAATACACTCCTTTATTCTCTAGCCTTGCTCCAGACAAAGTTTCTGGAACAAGGCTAGAATAATTACATTTTTCTCCACATGTTCTGTTAGATAATCATGGAGATAAGTAAGTTTATTTTATATCAGCTTCTTTACAAATCTCAGCAAATCTAATTGTAGAATTATATACTTTTGCATAGTTTGGATCTTTGGCAGATTCTTCTTGATAATATTCATATGCCTTCTCATACATTAATTTTTCAATATCTTCAGGTATATTTTCTACAATAGTTCCATATTCTTTAAATTTTTCTATTGCTTCTGCATCCATGAGCAATTCTTCGGTAAAGAATTTGCGGGAAACCTGATGGGCAGCCATTTCTACAATTCTTTTTAAATCGTCAGGAAGTTCATCCCACTTCTTTTTATTAACAAACAAAGATTGGGCATCACTTGGTGAACGAGATGGAGATAGATACATATATTTAGCTACTTCTTGGAAACCCATACCCCAGTTTAAAGACGGTGTAATATATTCAAAGGCATCAATGATTCCTCGTTGACAAGCTTCGTAAATTTCCCCACCCGGAAGAAAAACAGGTGCAGCACCCATCTTTTCAAAAATGGAATTGAGGGCTGTGGTTCCCATTCTTATCTTCAATCCTTTAATATCTGCAACAGAATTTAAGGGTTTATTACTATGTGCCCATACTTCAGCGGGATGAATAGTCAATTGCTCTATAAACTCTACTCCTATAGGTCTATATAATTCTTTAGCTAAATCAACTCCTTCAGCATCCAACCACATCATAAACTGGTTACCGGTTAATCCTCCCACGCAACTGGTATAAAAGACTCCAGCTGGGACATACCCAATTGCCCAACCTGCAGATACATGCGCTGCTTCGACTGAACCAGCAATGGCTGCTTCAAATTCCTTACCTGCAGGAGTAATGGCACCAGCTGTAAACGCTTTAACCTGTAATCGACCTCCACTAGCCTCAGTTACCAGCTTGGCAAATCTCTCTGCACCCTGAAAGCCAAAGTCTCCAGCTGCACACATAGATTGCAACCTCCAGTTTATAACTTTTTCTTGACCAAATACAGTAATATTTAAAGAACAAATAAGAAACATCACTAAAATTAACCACATATATCTATATTTTTTCATTGTATTTTCTTATCCTCCTTTTAAAAATAATATTTATATATTTTATTAGGAAAATTTTATTTTGTTATTCCACCTCCTGATATTACTTTTTACCTTAAATTAAAATGGTACTCAATTTTTCACTTATTCCATCCTCACCTCTTTCTTTATTTAATATTTTTTCTAAAAATTAAATTTTAAAATGTTAGTGATTATTCTCTTTGTTTCTATCATTACAGAATAGATTTACATTCTCTATTAAAAATTGGGCAATGGTTT
>DKFO01000056.1 GCA_002452835.1 Candidatus Atribacteria bacterium UBA6794
GTATCTGGTATTTAGTTTGCCTATTGCTTATTACTCATTACTGGTTACTTATTACTGAATTAGCTCCTCGCAATGACAAAATCGTATACTGTATTACGTATAACGTATATCGTTTAAATACAGTTGCTAGTCGGAATTTATTTCAGGGGTTATCAAGGGGAAGAATTCCCCTTGAATATCTTGTTTACAAAACAAGATAGAATTTTCTTGAATTGTATTTTTCTTTCAGGGGTTATCAAGGGGAAGAATTCCCCTTGAATATCTTATTTTAAAAGATAAAAAGCTGGAGGGGGTTTTATATTTTGGAATTAAATGAATTAAAAGAAATGAAAATTAGCGAACTATGTAAGATTGCTAATGAGTATGATATTAATAATTGTGCTCGAATGAAAAAGAACGACTTAATTTTTAACATCTTAAAAGCTCAGACCGAAAAACAGGGTTATATGTTTTCGGAAGGGATTCTGGATATTATGAAAGAAGGATTTGGTTTTCTAAGGACAGGAGGGTATTTACCGGGTCCCAATGATGTCTATATTTCTCCATCTCAAATAAAAAGATTTAATTTAAGTAATGGAGACCTTGTTTCCGGCCAGGTACGCTATCCCAAAGAAGGGGAAAGATATTTCGCTTTGCTGAAGGTAGAAGCAGTTAATCATGAAGACCCGGAATTATCAAAAGAACGTATAGATTTTGAAAATCTAACTCCACTTTTCCCTATGGAAAAGTTTAATTTAGAGACTAAACCAAATGAGTTTGCTACGAGAGTAATTGACCTTTTTGCACCTATAGGAAAAGGACAAAGAGGTTTAATTGTATCCCCTCCCAAAGCTGGTAAAACCACTCTCCTGGAAAAAATTGCTAATGGAATTATTGCCAATCATCTAGAGACTATTCTGATGATATTATTAATTGATGAAAGACCTGAAGAAGTTACTAATATGAGACGCTCCGTATCTCAAGCCGAAGTTATTAGCTCTACTTTTGACCAACCTATTAATAATCATATTAAGGTAGCTGAAATTGTATTAGAGAGAGCAAAAAGACTTGTTGAACTAAAACACGATGTGGTAATTCTTTTAGATAGTATTACCAGATTAGCCAGGGCATATAACTTGAATATTCCTACCAGTGGAAAAACCTTATCAGGGGGATTGGATTCCACCGCTTTATACTATCCCAAAAGATTTTTTGGAGCAGCCAGAAATATAGAAGAGGGGGGTAGTTTAACTATTCTAGCCACTGCTCTGGTGGAAACAGGTAGTCGTATGGATGAGGTGATCTTTGAAGAGTTTAAGGGTACTGGTAATATGGAGTTGCGCTTAGACCGTGAAATATCTGATAGTCGTATTTTCCCGGCTATTGATATTAAACGTTCTGGAACTAGAAAAGAAGAGCTGTTATTAGATGCTGACGATTTAAGAAAAGTTTGGTTAATGAGACGAGCTTTATCTAGCCAAAGCAGCATCGATGCCATAACCTTACTTTTAAATAGGTTAAAAAAGACCAAAAATAACAGAGATTTTTTAAATACTATAAAAGATGAAAACAATTAGCGTTAATCAATGGAGTAGATTCCTTTGACGCCCAGAATTAATTGTGTTATAATCTTTTCGACCTTCTCCCTTATCATCTATCCACCGAAGGGGAAGGCTGGGGTTTTATGAAGTGTTTGTGAAGTGAGTGCCCCTTTTTTGCTAATTATTCTAGAAAATAAAAAATGAAGGTGAGTAAATAATGAAAAAAGGAATTCATCCTAAATATGGAAAAGCTAAAGTAATTTGTGCCTGTGGGAATAGCTTTGAGACCCAATCCACTAAAGAGATAATCAGGGTAGAAGTCTGTTCTGCTTGTCACCCTTTCTTTACTGGTAAGCAAAAAATTTTTGATTCTGCTGGGAGGGTTGAGAAATTTAATCGGAGATATAATTTGGAGGAGCAGGATTTAGAGGAATCAACAGAAAACCAGGGCGATAAATAATAATATAATAACGGTTTAGAAAATAGTGGACAGGTTAAAATAGGATAAAGAAAATTAAAAAACAGGGCAAATGCTCTGTTTTTTATTATGATCAATTTTTTTAAAATAGGGAGGAATTAGCAGGTGCCAGAAAACTGTGCTGGGGGCTTTATTGAGGTTATTTGTGGAAGTATGTTCAGTGGGAAAAGCGAAGAACTGATTAGGAGGGTCCGCCGGGTCCAGATAGCTAGAAAAAAAGTGCAAATTTTCAAACCGTTGCTAGATAATCGTTATCATGTGCAATATATCTATTCTCATAATGGTAGTAAATTAAAGGCAACCTGTATTGAAAACCCAGAAGAAATCCTAAAATTAGTAAAGCATGATATAGAGGTAATTGCTATTGATGAAGCCCAGTTTTTTGATGATCGAATTATTGAGGTATGTCAAATACTGGCTAATCAGGGCAAACGAGTAATTGTAGCTGGACTTGATCAGGATTTTAGAGGTGAACCATTTGGCCCCATGCCTGCTTTACTGGCTATTGCTGAATATGTTGATAAGTTACAAGCAATTTGCATGGTATGTGGAAGACCGGCAACTCGAACTCAAAGACTGGTTAATGGTAAACCTGCTGACTATAATGACCCTACTATCCTGATAGGTGCTAAAGAAAGTTATGAGGCGAGATGTCGCCAACATCATGAGGTAACCAATAGACCCCCCAAAAAACTGGAAAACGTTTGAGGAAATAAAACTAAGATGAAGATTACACTGCTAAATTATACCAAAAATCCTGAGGAGACAGTTGCCCAAGCTGCTAAACTTTGTTATTCCACAAAATCTATTGCTCAGATAAAAGAGTCAATAAGTAAGGAAAAACCAGATAGAATAATAGCCAAAATAATAAAGTTAGGACATTATTCAGTATTAGAGCATGCCTCCTTTACCTTTGGTATAGAAGATATTTCCAGAGTTACTTCCCATCAATTGGTTAGACATCGCTTGGCTTCCTTTTCCCAGAAGAGTCAAAGATATACCAGGATGGGGAAAAAACCGCAGTTTGTTATACCAGAGAAAATAAAAAATGATAGTGATTTATTACTGAAATTTCAAGAACTAGCTAGCAAAAGTTTTATTTTATATCGAGAAATGCTCGCTAAAGACATTCCTGCTGAAGATGCGCGCTATATTTTACCACAGGCTATTACTACCAGTATCATTTTTACTGCTAATGCCAGAGAATTGATTCATTTTTTTAGATTAAGATGCTGTAACAGGGCACAATGGGAAATAAGAGAAATGGCCATTGAGATGTTAAAGATAGTAAAAGAAATTGCGCCACACATCTTTGCCACGGCTGGACCACCCTGCTTGATAGGTCCCTGTCCTGAAGGAGAAATGAGTTGTGGTAAACCCTGGAAAATGGTAAATTCTAAGAAATAGTAATATACTCAATCTCATCCTAATCCTCTCTCCAAGGGAGAGGGGAGGGAAATTGTATTTAGGAAGTAGTAAAGATATATGTTTAAAGAATTAGAAGATATTGTAAAAGAATATCAAAATTTAAATCAACAATTATCTAAACCGGAAATTATTGCTAATCAAGAACAATTTCAAAAGTTAGCTAAAAGGCATAGTGAAATTGCCAGAATGGCTCAGCTTTATATTGAGTATAAAAAGATAGAAGAAGAGATTTCAGAAAATGAACAGTTAAGAAAAGAAGAAAAAGATCCTGAATTAAGAGAAATGATTGAAGAAGAGATAGATTTGCTGGAGAAAAGGAGAGATAAAATAAAGGAATCATTGCAGGAATTGATGAATCCTGAGGATCCCAGAAATAAGAAAAATATTATTGTAGAGATAAGGGCAGGTGCAGGTGGGGAGGAAGCAGCTCTTTTTGTCAGCGATCTGTTTCGTATGTATTCCCGCTTTGCGGAAAGAAATCACTGGAAAGTAGAAGTAATGAATTCCAATCCCACTGAAATAGGTGGTTTTAAAGAGATCATCTTTGGTATTTCTGGCAAAAATGTCTTCGGTGCCTTAAAACAGGAAAGTGGAGTACATAGAGTTCAGAGAATCCCCATCACGGAATCGGGTGGGAGGATCCACACTTCTACGGTAACTGTCGCCATTATGCCGGAAGCTGAAGAGATCGAAATGGAAATCAACCCTAATGACCTGAAGATTGATCGTTTTCGTTCCACCGGTCCCGGAGGCCAAAGTGTAAATACTACTGATTCAGCTATCAGGATTACTCATCTTCCTACTGGCATAGTAGTAACCTGTCAGGATGAAAAATCACAACATAAAAATAAGGATAAAGC
>DKFO01000060.1:0-61611 GCA_002452835.1 Candidatus Atribacteria bacterium UBA6794
GATATTGAGGCAGCCCAAAAATAGATTATTACTTATCTCCAGTGGATAGGTAAATCTTTGTAAAGCCTACAGTGTGGGCATTTTCTTCGCTGTAGGCTTTACTAAAAGCTCGAAGTCAGGGAAATGAGGACTTTTTATAAAACAACTTAATACAGGGGTGCGGTAAATTATGAAAATCAAGTTAGATTGAATTCTGTCTTGAAACAGGTTGAGGATTATGAAAAGAGAAATTATTTATACCGATAAAGCTCCTAAACCAGGAAACTATTCGCAAGCCATAAAATATGGTAATTTAATTTTTGTTTCTGGGCAAACCTCGGATGATATTAAAACAGGAAAGCCAATTTATGGTAGTGTTGCTGAACAAACAGAGTATATTCTGAATAATATAAAATTTATTTTGGAAGCAGCTGGCTCAGAGATGGATAAAGTCTTAAAGTGTACGGTATTTCTTTCTTCTCTTAGGCACAAAAAAGAATTTGAAGAAGTTTATAAAACATATTTTTCTAAAAATCCTCCCGCTAGAATAACCGTTGGCGTTAAAGAGATTGATGCCAGATTGGATGTGGAAATAGATGTGATAGCCTCTATATAGAAATATACTTATTTTGCTGATAATCAATAAAAATAAAACATTAGAAAAAAGGTAATAACATATTGGATAACAAAATTATAGCAGCTGATATTTTTGAGGCAAGGAAAAGAATATCTTCTTTAATATATAAAACACCTCTTAGAAAATCTATTGCCTTATCTAAGAGGGTAGGAGCGCATGCTTATTATAAATTAGAATTTTTACAGGAAACTGGTAGCTTTAAGATACGTGGTGCTGCTAACTTCCTTGTTCACCTCGATCATTCACAACTAAGCAAGGGAGTCGTGGCTTATTCTACTGGTAATCATGGAAAAGCTACTGCTTATATGGCTACTCTGATTGGTAGCAAAGCCAAGATTTGTCTCTCACAGAATGTTCCAGCTCATAAACAGGAAGAGATAAAAAAAGTTGGTGGAGAAGTTATTGTTGTTGGAAAAAGTCAAGATGAAGCGGAAATAAGAGCATTAGAACTTAAAGACAGGGAAGGCTTGTCAGTAGTCCCTCCTTTTGATCATCCTTATATTATTATGGGCCAAGGTACCATCGGTTTAGAAATCTTAGAAGATTTGCCCAATGTTGATACTGTTATAGTACCGGTAAGTGGAGGAGGATTGATTAGCGGAATAGCAACTGTTATCAAAATTAACAAATCCAATTGTCGTATTATAGGAGTCTCCATGAACAGAGGTGCAGCAATGTTCGAAAGTGTGCAGCAGGGTAAACCAGTTCAGGTTGAAGAGGTAGAGACTCTGGCAGATAGTCTACAGGGAGGTATATTGCTTGATAATCAATATACCTTTGATATTGTAAGAAAATATGTGGATGATATCATTCTGGTAACTGAAGAGGAGATTGCTTTAGCACTTACCTATGTTTTTCTCCAAGACCATTATATTCTCGAGGGTGCGGCTGCTGTTGGGATTGCAGCTCTATTGGCTGGGAAAGTTAGAGATTTAGGAAAAAATGTAGTTATAGTACTCACGGGAAACAATGTTGATAATAATCAGCTTCTTTCTGTCATAAAGAATAATAAAGATAAGATTATCAATTAGATTATAAGATTCTTAGATGTTTGGATGAGATTCTAAAAATAATTTATATTAGGAAAGGAGAAAAAAATAAAGATGTTATCTTTTGATATTCAGGAATACAAAGAGAGAATTAAAAAGACCAAAAAAAGAATGGAAACAGAAGGTATAGAAGTATTATTTATTTCCCAGCCAGCGAATATGAATTACCTGACCGGCTATGATGGGTGGAGTTTTTATGTTCATCAAGGTATCATAGTCTCCTTAGATAAAGAAGATCCGATTTGGGTTGGTAGAGGTATGGATGCCAATGGCGCCAGAATAACTACTTTTCTTAAAGATGAAGATATAAAGGCTTATGCTGACGATTATGTCCAATCGAAAGTAAAACATCCCATGCAATTTGTGGCCGATATTATAAAGACAAAAGGATGGGATAAAAAAACCATTGCGGTGGAAATGGATCAATTCTATTTTACCCATCGCTGTTATGTGGAATTGGAAAAAGCGCTTCCTCAAGCAAAATTTAAGGATGGGAATCTTTTAGTAAATATGGTTAGATTGGTAAAATCTGATAAAGAGATTGAGTTTATGAAAAGAGCCGGGGAAATTGCTGTAAAGGTAATACAAGCGGGTATAGATTCAGTTAATATCGGGGTGAGGGAATGTGACGCGGCCGCAAATATTTCTTCTGCCCAGATAAAGGGTACTGAGAAATATGGTGGTGATTATCCGGCTATAGTGCCTTTGATGATGACCGGGGAAGGGACCAGCACTCCTCATTTAACCTGGTCTGATAGGAAGTTTCAAGGTAATGAAGCGGTAATTTTAGAGCTATCCGGAGTCTATAAACATTATCATGCTCCTGTTGCCCGAACTATTTATCTAGGTCATCCTCCCAAATTGATGAAAGAGACTGCAGATATTGTGACTGAAGGCCTTAATAAAACGTTAGCATTTATTAAACCAGGTGTTAGCTGTGAAGAGATAGAGGCAAAGTGGCGGGAGGCGATTTCCCATTCCTCGGTAGTCAAGGAATCTCGGATAGGATATTCCATTGGCCTAAATTACCCACCTGATTGGGGCGAACAGACTGTAAGTTTAAGACCCGGTGATAAGATGGTCCTAGAGCCAAATATGACTTTTCATATTATCCCAGGTATCTGGTATGAAAAGATAGGGTTTGAGGTAGATGCATCGATAAGAATTACCGAAAATGGGTATGAGTCATTGTATGATTTTCCCATAGAGCTTGTTGTTAAGAATTAAGAGCTTATTTTAGAAATTTAAACACTGAAAGTGAGAGATTGATATGTTGTATAAAGCAAAAAAAGGTCAGGCGAGTTATGGTGAGGCCATTGGGATATTATTATTGGATACCTCCTTTGCCCCTTATATTCCGGGTGATGTAGCTAATGCCAGTAGTTATTCCTTTCCAGTACGATATAAGGTGATCAAGGGACTTACTGTGGAGAAGATATTTCAAAAAGATACGAGCTTTTTAAGACCACTAATAGAAGGAGGTAAAGAATTGGTCAAAAACGGTGTTAGGGCTGTTACCGGTAATTGTGGCTTTATGGCTTTGTTTCAGAGAGAAGCTGCTCAACAATTAGAAGTTCCAGTTTTTTTATCCAGCCTTCTGCAGTTATCTTTTATGACTAAAATGATTGGTGAAGGAGAAAAGATTGGTATCATTACTGCCAACGGGAAGAGCCTTGATGATAACTTATTAAGAGAAGTTGGTATTACCGATATGAATAAGCTCATTATTAGAGGGATGGAAAGCAAAGAATGTTTCAGGAAATCAATTAATGAGGAAATTGGCTGGCTTGATGAGGAGAAGGTAGAAAAAGAAGTAGTCTCGGTAGCCCAGGAAATGATTAGGGAAGAACCTAAAGTAAAGATGCTCTTATTAGAATGTGCCTGTCTTCCTCCTTATGGAGCAGCAGTTCAAGAAGCTGTCCATCTCCCGGTTTTTGATTTTATAACTATGATAAACTATGTTTATTCAGCGGTTGTTAAGAAAAGATTTTCAGGATTTATGTAGAAATTAATTAAAAACGTTTTAGCTATTTTAGGGGAAAAAAGATAAAGAGTTTTCTATATGAATATACCAGAGAAGATAAATAATCTTAAGGATGAATTAATCAGCTTAAGAAGGGACTTTCACCAGCACCCTGAGTTGGGTTTCCAAGAATATAGAACTGCCCAGATTGTAGCTGACTATCTCGAGAGATGTGGTTTAAAAGTAAAAAGAGGTGTTGCCAAAACAGGTGTGGTTGGTCTTTTGGAGGGGAGTGCTCCAGGCCCTACCTTACTTTTACGTGCCGATATGGATGCTCTACCTATTCAGGAAGAAAATGAAGTTCCCTATAAATCTATAAATAATGGTATTATGCATGCCTGTGGACATGATGCCCATACCGCTATCTTATTGATAGCAGCCAAGATTCTTTCTGATTATAGGAAGGAGATTAAAGGGAATATAAAATTTGTCTTCCAACCAAACGAAGAGGTTGGTGGGGCAAAATTAATGATTGAAGAAGGAGTTCTGGAAAATCCTCGAGTAGATGCTGCACTGGCTCTTCATTTGTGGACTTCTCTGGATAGTGGTATTATAGGTGTGAAAGCAGGCCCTATTACCGGCACTCTTGATATATTTAAACTGACCATTAAAGGAGAAGGAGGGCATACTGGTTATCCGGAAAAGGCTGTGGATCCAATTATTGCTTCTGCAAATATTATTCAAAACATGCAAATAATTCAAACCAGAGAAATGGAGGCCTTTAAACCTGTCATTATTATGTTTACCAAGATTAATAGTGGATCAAAAGTAAATGTTATCCCTGATACAGTCAGCTTGGAAGGTACCATCAGGTATTTTAATAAACAAGAAGATAAAGATTCTGAAAGATTACATGAAAAATTCGAAAGAATTGTAGAGGCAAATTGTAAATCTTACCGAACTAAATATAGCCTAAAATTTTTTAATGAAAATCAGTCTATCTTCAATGATAAAGAGTTGACAAAATTAGTCCTTTCCAATGCTGAAAAGGTGTTAGGTAATCGTGAAAAGGTCATATCCTATTTATCTATTGCTGGAGAAGATTTTTCCGAGTTTGCCGACCGGGTTCCAGGTGTGTTTTATTTTGTGGGCGCTGGGAATAGAGAAAAAGAGTGTCATTACCCTCATCACAATCCACATTTTAATATTGATGAGGATGCAATGTTAATTGGAGTGGAGATGCATATACTTAATTCATTGAATTATTTTATAGTATCGGAATTTCAATAATTTCGATACTATAAAAAATAATATCTACCTGTGCGTGTACGCACGCAGACAGGTAAGTATTATTTCTTCAATAAGGAACAATATATCTTGATTTTGATTTATGGGTTCTCAAGGGGGAAGAATTCCCCTTGAATATCTTGAGAGAAATAAAACAAATTTGGTAATATTTAAAACAATAACAACAATAATAAATCATTCAAGGAGGAATTTATGTTATCAGACTTAGAAATTGCTCAACAGGCCAAATTACGACCCATCACCGAGATTGCCAGCTCTATTGGTATTAAAGAGGAGGAATTGGAACTCTACGGAAATTACAAAGCCAAGGTAAAAGCCAGCATTCTGGATAGACTAAAAGACCGCCCTCAAGCCAAATACATCGTAGTCACCTGCATTACCCCCACCCCCTTAGGAGAAGGTAAGACGGTCACCACCATTGGCCTATCTCAGGGCTTAGCCAAACTGGGTAAGAAGGTCATCACCACCTTAAGGGAGCCCTCCATGGGACCGGTCTTTGGTATCAAGGGTGGTGCTGCTGGGGGAGGCTACTCCCAGGTAGTCCCTATGGAAGACTTAAACCTTCATTTCACCGGTGATATCCATGCCGTAGGAGCCGCCAACAATCTCTTATGTGCCATGTTAGATACCCATCTACAGAAGGGTAATAAGATGAATATCGATATCCACAGTATCGGTATCAATCGGGTGGTGGATATCTCCGATCGAGCCTTACGCAACATTATTATCGGCTTAGGGGGAAAGGCTAATGGTATTCCCCGAGAGACTGGTTATGATATCACCGTTGCCTCTGAGGTGATGGCTATTTTGGCTCTGGCTACCAATATCTTTGATTTACGGAAGAGGTTAGCCCGCATGACCGTAGCCTATACCACCGAGGGAAAACCGGTTACCGCAGAAGACCTCAAGGCCGCTGGTGCCATGACCGTCCTACTGAAAGAGGCCCTTAATCCTAATCTCATTCAAACCTTAGAACACGGACCTTGTTTCATGCATTGTGGACCCTTTGCCAATATTGCCCATGGTAACAACTCAGTCTTGGCCGATTTGATAGCTACCAAATTAGCCGACTATGTAGTAACCGAATCCGGCTTTGGCTCTGATATGGGCTTTGAGAAGATGTGTAATATCAAATGCCGCACCAGTAACCTGAAGGTGGACTGTGCCGTAATTGTCTGTACCATCAGGGCTTTAAAGATGCATGGGGGAGTAATTAAGGTAGTGGCTGGTAAACCCCTGGATATGGACAAACTATCTCGTGAAAATCTCCCAGCGGTAGAAAAAGGCTGTGAAAACTTAGCCAAACATATTGAAAATGTTCTCTTACACGGTATCAAGCCAGTGGTGGTCATCAATAGCTTCCCTACCGATACTCCAGCTGAGATAGAGCTGATTAAAGAAAAAGGTCTTCAGGCTGGGGCCTCCGCGGTAGTAACCCATGAAGGCTGGGCTAAAGGTGGTGAGGGTTGCCTGGAGCTAGCCCAGGCCGTCTTAGAGGCCATCGAGAAGGAGAATGGTTTTCATTATCTTTATCCTTTAGAGGCCAGTATCAAAGAGAAGATTGAGCTTATTGCCACCAAAATCTATGGTGCTGATGGGGTTACCTATGAAGAGCCAGCGGAAAGAAATATCCGCTTATTTGAATCAGTAGGCTTTGGTAAGCTACCCATCTGTATGGCCAAGACCCATCTTTCTCTCTCCCATGACCCAGCCCTAAAGGGTAGACCCCAACACTTTACAGTACCCATAAGAGATATTCGAGCCTCAGTAGGTGCCGGCTTCCTCTATCCCCTCTTAGGGACTATGATGACCATGCCTGGCTTACCCTCAGTGCCAGCAGCTACCAAGGTGGATATTGATGAGCAAGGAAATACAGTGGGATTGTTTTAAAGAATAATTAAAGAATATTATAAAATTTTAAAGAATATTAAAAATTAGTTAGCTAGAGTAGATGCCCTGCGTTTAAGTGTTAGAGAATGGGACGTTGTCTCTAAACGAAAGGACTTAATCCTTTAGTCCTGCGGTAGGTCATCGCGTCCGCTGCTACATCAAAATGATCTTTATAAATTCTTCTTGGTGTAGCAGGTAAAAAGCTATATCAAGGAGAAAATAAAATGAAAATAACTTCTCGTCAGATTACGACTATTGGTCTTTTAATTGCCTTAAGTATCATTTTAACTCGAGTAGCAAGTATTCGCATTGCCATTGGTGGTATAGAAGGCATCAGGATTGGTTTTGGAGAATTGCCTATTATTTTAGGTGGTATTATGTTTGGTCCCTTAGCTGGAGGATTAATCGGGGCTATTTCAGACCTCTTAGGATATTTTATTAACCCTATAGGCGCGTATATGCCTCATTTTACCTTAGTATCTTCCTTAAAAGGGATAATCCCAGTTTTAATTTTAGGATGGTTTAACCAAAAAAAAGAAATCAAAACTGGGGAATTAATTCTGGCCATTGCTACTGGACATCTTATTACCTCGGTGCTATTAGTATCCTTTTTTTTACATATCATATTTGGCTTACCCTGGGCTATTTTAATACCACCCAGAATTATTGCTGCTCCAATTAATATAACGATTTATGTTTATATTACCAAAAGGTTGCTTAGAAACAATATCATCAATAGGGGATGGGTGAAGAGTGATACTATATAACTATTAGCTCATATGCCTCTATTACTAAATACTAGATGCCCAATACTAATAAAAATAGGGAGGTAATTTTGTTAAAAGAATTAATGGAACAAGGATTTTACTTAAAGAATGATTTAAACTGTGCAGAGACTATCTTGTATGGAGCAAATCAGGTCTATGGGTTGGGCTTATCCAGTGATTGCCTTAGATTATCAGCTGCCTTTGGTGGGGGAATGGGTGTAGAGAGTGTCTGTGGAGTGGTTACTGCTTCTCTTATGGTGTTAGGCTATATGTTTGTTGAGCATCATGCTCACCAGAGTCCTGAGATAAAAGAACTGAGTAAGGATTTATTTGCTCGTTTTAGCAAGGAGTTAGGTGACTTTAATTGTAAACCTCTAAAGGAAAAATATCGAACCGAAGAAAAGAAATGTTATGATATTATTCTAGAAGGTGCTGAAATTTTAGATGATCTTATGGCGGATGAGAAAAAAAGAAGAAAAAGAGAGGTTCCATGAATCCAATCAGACCACTGGTGGTAATAGGTGCTGGTCCTGCTGGTATAATGTCCGCTATAACTGCTGCTGAAAGAGGGATAGAGGTTCTTTTACTGGAGAAGAAAAATCAGATTGGGGGGAAAATTCCGGTCACCGGCGATGGAAAGGGGAATTTAACAAATGTTAATCTCAAAAAGCGTTATTACCACAGTTGTAGCCCGGAGTTTGTTCTACCTGCTTTAAAGGCATTTGACTTTCAAAGTACCTGTCACTTTTTTGAAAAATTAGGCTTGAAACTCTATATTGATGAGAAAGGAAGGGTGTTCCCCTATTCCCGGGAGGCTCTTATTATTCAGAAATTATTAGCTACTGAGCTGAAACGTCTAAAGGTAGAGGTTATCTCAGGTATTAAAATTGAAGAAATAAGAAGAATGGGTAGCCTGTTTGAAATTATCATGGAACATACTCCTTCCTTTTATGCTCAGCAGATAATCCTGGCTACCGGTGGTCTGGCAGCGCCTCAATTGGAAGCCACAGGGGATGGTTATCGGTGGGCAGAAAAATTAGGGCATCACCTTATATCACCATTCCCTTCTTTAGTTCAGTTGACTACTAAGGTCCCTAATTTTCATCTCTTGCCCAAAATAAAATTAGCTGAGGTTATACTTACCCTGTTCATTGACGAGAAAAGGTTGCTAGAAAAAAGAGGTGATTTACTGTTTATCCCTCATGGTGTATCAGGCACCGCCATTTTTGCCTTAAGCCGCGCGGCCAGTGAAGCACTTCAGCAAGGTAAAAAAGTAGCTATTCAAATTAATTTAGTCCCTGGACTATCTACTGAGGAATTAACTACTTTCTTACATGAAAAAAAGAAAAACTTCCCTCAACAATTATTACTTTTATTATTGCAGGGTATTTTACCTGAGAAGTTGAGTCAATTTATCTTAAAATCATTGAATATAGATTTTGATTTGCCAGTTGGTTTAATATCAGAGTATATGATTGACAGTATCATTGAGAGTATCACCCATTTCTTCTTGCCCATAACTGGCACTCAATCCTGGAAATATGCTCAGGTTACTGGTGGTGGTGTTACTGTAGAGGAAGTTAATCCCGAAACCATGGAATCAAAGATAGTTCCTCACCTCTATTTTGCCGGGGAAATTCTTGATGTGGATGGTGACTGTGGGGGTTATAATCTGCAATGGGCATGGAGCTCTGGTTATCTGGCTGGTAAATCAGCTGCTGAAAATAGCTAAATCAGGGCAATTAAGAATCGAGATATTCAGGGGGAAGCGTCCCCTGAAACCCCTCTCTTATTAGTATTGAGTATCTAGTATTTAGTATATAGTTTAAATGTTAGTTAAATAATAAAGAAAAATTCCTTTTCAAGAAATGCATATCTTGTCTTGCTAAATTTTTTATAACAAATCAATCCCTTATCTTGAGGTATAGGAATTATTGAAATTCCGATACTATAAAATAGTAACTCATTAAGAATCTAAAAATTCTGGTGAATAATTTGAGGTTAGAGATCTTTCTGGTATATTCGATAAATCCGATAGAGTAGACCTCCCGATTTTTCTACGGTCATAATAGACTTTTTATTCATTTCCCCGATGGTAGATGCTTCCCCATAGCTATATTTTTTCTTTTTAGCTTGCAGGAGTAAATGGTAGAAGATTGCTCCATTAACTGCTTTATCACGGTATTTGGGGACCACAAATTGTGAGAAAAGTCGCATCCCTTTTATTTTTCTTCGATACCACCAGAATTTTAATAAACCAATCATACCCAGCTGTCCGTTCAGTTTAATTAATACCTGGTTGTAGTCAGGGAAAGCCCAGACACAGCCGATGGGTTCATTATCTTTAGAACGCGCTATACAGATAAATTCAGGCTCAATTAGCTTTTTCATTCTATTGATTTCTGCTTTTATTTCTTCTACGGAGGGTGGGACAAGATGTTCCCAGGTATCCGGCATAGATTGGTCAAAGATAGCTTTTAAATCAGCTACTTCTCTATCAAGGCAATGTAAATCAAATGAATCAATATGAAAATGGTAACGCTTCATAGCATAAGCTACAATTTTCTTTAAACGCTCATCTTTTATCAAATCTTCATCTAAATAATAAGCAAAAAAATCGAGATATTTTTTAAATCCAAATTGCTCCAAGAGTTCTGGATAATAATCAGGATTATAGGCATTCATTAAGACCGGGGGTCCGGTATATCCTTTGATAAGTAAACCGCGATTCTCATCACCATTGGTAGGCGAGATGGGACCTACTACTTTTCTAATACCTTTCTCACTCAACCACTCCAGAGCCTGCTCTAAAAGTGGGAAGCAGACTTCCTGGTCATTAATAGATTCAAAAAGGCTAATATAACCCTCTCTTTTATTCTTTTCCCGATTCAGTTTTTCATTAATTCCCACCAGAATCCTGGCTACTGGTTTGTTATTCTGATAAGCCATCAAGTATTGGTGAGGTCCGTTCATCAAAAGAATATTATTTTTACCATTGAGTTCCTCCAGCAACTTCTTTTTTAAGGGTGGAACCCAATTATGGTCCTGCTGATATATTTTCCAGGGCATTTCAATAAATTGTCTTAATTCTTCCGGTGTTTGTAGAGCTTTAATCTGTAACATTTACCCTCCTTTTTTCCCTATCTATTAACTCTTCTTTAATTTTTTGATAAAAATCTTTGCTAATTGGGTAATGGTAAATAGCAACCATACCGATTAGAATTAAAATTCCAGGGAATAAGCCCAGTAGTATTCTGATAGCCCATAGTGCTCTGGTAGTCTGGATAGCATTAGGTACATATCCCGTCAAATCAAGAATAAGGCCGGATAAACCTAAAGCAGAGGCAGTAGCAATTTTTTGCACAAAAGTGAGAACACCATAGTATACTCCCTCCTTACGTTTCCCGGTTTGCCAGTATCCATAATCAATACTATCGGGCACCATAGCATGAGAGAGTACCTGAGCCGAAGATAATCCAATTCCCACTAGAAAGGCAAGGATAAAGGAAAGTAGTACCTGTTTAGGGGGTACCAGAATTAAACTTAAAATACATAGACCAAAAAAGCCGGTACCAATAAGATAAGTTTTTTTCTTTCCCAGCCTATGAGATATTTTCAACCAGAAGGGAATAAATATGGTTGCCACCACCTGTAGTATAACCAGTAAATGTAAGAAATAATTCTGTAGTTGGGCATAGTATTGCACAAAGTAGACCAGCATAGCCATCATGACTTGAATGGAAGACCAGATCATCAAAAACATGATTAACACATGGCGGAAAGGTATGTTGTTCCAGATTTGTTGTAAATCTTCTCTGGTTGAAAAAGCACCGCTATCCCGAAATAGTTTTTCTTGGCAACCCCAAAAAGGAAATAAAGGGGCAATAGAGATAATAAAACCAATAATAATCCCCATGATTAAAAAGCCCCGGTAGGTAGGCTGAATCATTTCTGTTAAAAGTTTAGCCGAAATAACGGCAATCATTCCACCTAAGATATTAAAAGACATACGATAGGAAGATAGGGACGTTCGCTGGTCATAATCGTCTGTCATTTCTACCATGAGTGTCTGGTAGGGAACCACAATGACTGTTAAGGCAGTCATATGAGCCATATAGCTTATTGAAGTATAGAATAACTTAGTTAGTTCATTCCAGGAGGCAGGAATTGCCCAAAGAAAAAAGAAGGTGATACCAAGAGGTATTGCTCCGAATAATAGATAAACCCGTCTTCTTCCCCATCTGGATTTTGTTCTATCTGATAGTAAGCCAATCATGGGGTCAGTAATAGCATCCCACAGTTTTCCAATTAATATAGCTAAACCAGCATAAGCTGGGCTTAATCCTACCACATCGGTAAGATAATAGAGATATAGAAAACCGATAATGGTATTGGATGAAGTAGCTGCTATTTCACCGATACCAAAAAATATTTTTTCCCGATATCCAAGTTTAGAGGAAACTTCTGTCATTATTTAGTAGCCATTGACTGTTCAAATAAATTATAGAATTTACTATTTTTATGCAATTATATCATATTTCGAAATAAATAAAGGCTACCTTTCTTAGAAAATTTTGAATTTTTTATATATTATCATCTAATAAGCTTTGAAAAGATATTAATATATCAGTTGTTAAATTTCTTACTTCTTTAATTGACAGCAGGAGCAGTTTTATTTTATGATAGCAACTAAACTAATCAACAATTTTTTTAATCAGAACAATGAAAGAAATGAATAAAGAAAGGACTAGTATGAAGATGAAACAAATTAGACAGAATTTAGCAATTATTGGAGTAGGGAAGATGGGTAATACCTTGATTGATAGTTTGCTGAGGAATAAGGTGGTTAAGCCAAACCAGATTTATGGTACTACCTCCCGAGAGGATACCGCATCTCAGGTTAAAGAAAAATACCACATTAATGCTGGCTTAGATAATCAAGAAGCAGTATCCCGGAGTGATATTATTATCTTGGCAGTAAAACCACAGATGATAGCACAGGTATTGGTAGAAATTGTTCCTGCCTTGAATGATAATAAATTCGTTATATCTATTGCTGCTGCCATAAGCACCAGTTTTATTGAGGGGAAGCTGAACAAAAATATCTCTGTTATTCGAGCTATGCCCAATATTGCTTCTCTGGTAAATGAAGGTATGACTGTATTATGCCCCGGTAAATTTGTGCAGGAAGAGCATCTGGAGATAGCCTTAGAAATATTTGGTTCTGTGGGAGAAGTGGAAATTATTCAGCGGGAAGAACTTATGGATGTAGTAACTGCACTTTCTGGTAGTGGGCCGGCATATAGTTATATGATGATAGAATCCCTTACTGATGGTGGTGTGAGAATGGGTTTACCCAGAGAATTAGCCAGAAAACTTGCTGCTCAATCAGTGCTGGGTGGGGCTAAAATGGTATTACAGACTGGGCTTCATCCTGCTCTATTAAAAGATGAGGTAACTACACCAGCCGGGGTAACCATTGATGGTCTAATGGAACTGGAAGATGGGGGATTTAGAGTGGCATTGATTAAGGCCATTGATCGTGCTACCCAAAAATCCAAACAGATTTCGAAATAATATAATAATGGCTTTATTCTTAATTCTTAAAATCATGGATAACCTTAAGGTGAGGTAATAAAAATGATATAATATAAATTAATAAATTATTATCAGGAGGTTTGTAGTAATGCAGATTGCTAAGCGTATGAATCTACTGGGTACCGAGACAGCCTTTGAGGTTTTGGCTGAGGTCAATAAATTGAAGGCCACTGGTAAAGATGTGGTCAGTTTTGCTATTGGAGAGCCAGATTTTGATACACCGTCTAATATAATCAAAGCAGGTGTAAAAGCACTTCAGGAGGGATACACTCATTATGGTCCTTCAGCAGGTATATTGCCCCTTCAGGAGAGTATTGCCCGCTATATTTCTCATACCCGGGGTATACCAGTTAACGCAGAAGAAGTAGTGGTAACTCCGGGTGCTAAACCTATCATTTTTTATAGCATCTTAGCCTGTATCAATGAAGGAGATGAGGTAATATATCCCAACCCGGGTTTCCCTATTTACGAATCAGTAATTAACTTTGTGGGAGCCAAAGCAGTTCCCTTACCTTTATTGGAAGAGAAAGATTTTAGCTTTGATATAAATATGCTGAGGGATAAGATTACAGAGAAGACCAGGATGATTATTATCAACTCTCCTCAAAATCCCACCGGTGGAGTTTTAACGGAACAAGATTTAAAAGAAATTGCTAAACTGGCTCAACAGAATAATCTCTGGGTTTTATCAGATGAGATATACAATCATATGGTTTATGATGGGGAGTTTAGCAGTATTGTTTCTTTACCAGGGATGAAAGAGAGAACTATACTGCTGGATGGTTTTTCCAAAACTTATGCCATGACTGGCTGGCGGTTAGGTTTTGGAGTAATGAATTCTGAACTGGCCACCCATTTTGCCCGCCTGGAAACCAATTCGGTCTCTTGTACTGCTACCTTTACTCAGCTGGCTGGAATTGAAGCCTTAGAGGGTCCCCAGGAAGAGTCTCAGGCTATGGTCAGAGAGTTTAAATCCCGCCGTGATATTATAGTGGAAGCATTAAATGATATTGATGGAATTAGCTGTAAGAAACCTGGTGGTGCCTTCTATGTCTTTCCCAATGTTACCGAGGTGTGTCGGAGACTTAATCTAAGTGATTCTAAAGAACTACAACAGTATCTTTTATATGAAGCTGACGTTGCAGTACTGGCCAGAACCTGTTTTGGCAGAAAAAACCAGGAAGAGGACCAGGAATATATCAGGCTTTCTTATGCTACTTCTCGGGAGAATATTAGGGAAGGGGTCAGGAGAATCAAGGAAGCAGTGGAGAAATAAAATCAAATAATGTTAATGTTCTGCAAATAAGGTCTTAAAAAGTGGAGATATTTGATTATAGAAATTTACAAGAAAAAGGTTTTAGATATTCATAATAGCAAGCATTTAAGGGAGAAGAAAAGATGGAAAGTTTAGAAGAAGTAAAAATAACATTAGCAAAACACAAAGAAGAATTGAGAAAAAAATATAATATAAAAGAGATCGGGGTATTTGGTTCTTTGGTAAGGGGAGAACAGAAGAGAAAGAGTGATATAGACATTATTGTTGAATTTAATGAAATCCCGGATATTTTTTTGCTGATTGATTTAGAGGATTATTTAAAAAAACTTTTACATAAAAAAGTTGACCTTATACGAAAAGCAGCAATAAGACCCGAACTGAAGGATGTTATTTTAAAAGAGGCGGTATATATATGAGAAGGAAAGATAACTTATTCATTGAAGACATACTTCAAGCCATACAAGATATTGATTTATTTGTCAGAGACATGGATTATGAAGAATTCTGTAAAGATAAGAAGACAAAGAGTGCAGTCGTATGGCAAATCCATAAAATAGGTGAAGCAACGAAGAATGTTTCTAAGTTAATAAGGGATAAGTATAGAAAAGTACCCTGGAAATATATGGCAAGAATGCGGGATAAAATAGCTCACTTTTACTTTGGAATTGATTATGAAATTGTTTGGGATGTTGTAAAGAATAAATTACCTGAAATTAAATTACTTATAGAAGAAATCTTAAAAGATTCACCAGAAAATGAATAAACTTGACTTGAAAATTCCTTGTTGCTTACCACAGGCTGCTTCATTATAAAGAATAATAAAGATAAATGCTATGAAGCAAATTAGTAGTTCACAATATATTTTAGGCCCCCATTGTAGGGGGGAAACTTTACCACCTCTTTCTAAGAAAATTATCTATATTGATCAGTTTGCTTTAAGTTATATGGTAAGGGCACTTCATCCTGAGATGAAGGCAACCGGAAACAGTGAGGCTGATTATTTCTGGCTACAATTGTATCAAAAACTGGATAAGTTAATTAAGATGCAAATTATTATCTGTCCTCAGTCTCATTTTCACCTGGCAGAATCGATTGTGTCCAGTTTTTTTGAACCTCTGGAAGCGATGTACCAGCTCTTATCAAGAGGTTTTCAGTTTCCAGATCAGAGCCAGATAAAAAAACAGCAGTTGAAAGAATCTGTGCTAAATTGGCTCGGAAATTCAACAGAGCAAAAGTACACCATGAATGGCTCTTACCATACCGTTTTTAATCAGAATATTAATAACTGGTTGCCCAGGACATTTCACTATAAACCTACTCATTATTCACCAGCCTATAAGAATGAGCTGAGGAAATCAAGAGAAAGAATTCATCAGCAGTGGATTAGAGAATTTTGTCTCTGGAAAGAAGAAACAAAGATTAGATTTGAGCAATGGAAGGAAATTTTTTATCTATCTTTACTGAAAGAGATTTTATCTTCCCACCCGGATTACCGTAAATACATCAATATGTTGCCTGCCCAGCCTCATTATAATATTAAACTGGGCTATTTTCTGATAGAGTCAAGAGAGGTTATAGAGCTAATACATTCCGTACTTCAAAGAGAAGGTATAGCAAGGGAAGCCTTAGAACTCAATACCTGGCATTATCTCCAATCAGAATCCTTTCGCCAGATACCTTTTCTAAAATTATATGCCTTATTTTATGCCTCTTTTGCTCGTAAGGGTGGGTCGGGTCAAAAAAGCCCTCCTGATCGAGGAACGACCAATGATTTAAATATGCTCTCTCTATTATTACCCTATTGTGATGCCATGTTTATTGATAATCAATGTCGCTCCTCTCTGGAAGAAAAAGATGTGCGAGATAATATTGATTATAAAACGAAGGTATTTTCTTTAAACAATAAAGAAGAATTTTTGGCCTATCTGGAGAGCTTAGAGGAAGATTTTCCCCTTGAATATCGTAAGAAAGTAGAAGAGATATACAGAGCCAAATGGATTAATACTCCTACTCAACTTTATAAATAGCAATACTGCAAATTAAGGTGAGAGAGTTTAGATTTATCGAAATCCCTCATCAAAGAGAACACAAAAAAGCATCCCCCTTTCCAGATTGATTTCCAGTTTCTCTTGGACAATAACATTACTGAGACTATAATCAGTGACCTTTAGATTTTTTCTGGGAAATTGGTATTGAGCACCAGTCATGGAAATATTTTTCACTGGACTTAAGGGGAATAAGGAAAACCTTCTCCCTTTTAGATGGGTTAAGGATATTTTTCTGGTAATCGGGAAAATAACAGAATTGGAAGTGATTATTTTTATTTTGATATTTTCTTGATAGTAACGAAAAAGATTAACAATAACAGCGTAGCTATGGTCAAAATAATTACCAGTTACTGCCAGAAGAGTAATTTCTTGGGGATTCATACTGATGGCTTTTTGGATACCTAACTCTGAATCAGGGAAGTCTTTTTTTCCAGGATATCTCTCAACAGGAATATTTGAGTATTGTGGTAATAAAGTAGAGGATACACTATCTAAGTCGCCAATAATAAGATGAGGCGTTAGCTTAAATTGATGAAGTAATGCCAGCCCATTATCTGCGGCAATAAGGTAATCCGCTTCTCGGCAAAAATAAATAATCTTTTCTTCTTTCCAGTCATCTCCATTACCCACAATCACTATTTTTTGAGGAGAGTTTTCCATCATATAACACCTTATTTAATATACATTATTCTCTTTAATATCTTATTTTTGATATCTAAATCTTGGTATATTTAAGAATATCGAAATTGCTCTGCAATTACGATATTCAGGGGAATCCTTCCCCTTGAGAACCCCTGAACAAATTACACAGCTTAAAGAAATTAAGAAATTAAATAATTGATATCTAATTATTTAATTATTATTTTTTTATTATAGCATTAAATTTAATAAAATAATGTTGTATAGTATGTAAATGTTTTAAAAATATTTTTCGAAATATTGATTAAACTATATAATATATTATGATGTATATAACTTATAGGCAATATTTTAAAAAAATAAGATTCAAGTTAAGCTGTTTTTATTTATTTTTAAATTCAATTTAAAGATTTAGTTGTAAAGCATTAAATATGAAGATTATTGTACCAATCAAACAAGTACCTGAAACCAGCCAGGTTAAGATAAACGAAGAGACCGGAACAGTGATACGGGAAGGGGTTGAGAATATCATTAACCCCTTAGATTTATATGCCATTGAACTGGCTATAGAATTAAGAGAAGAGCAGGGCGGAACTATTACGGTCATTAGTATGGGACCGCCAAAAGCTGAGATAGCTTTGAGAGAGGCTATCGCTATGGGTGCTGATGAGGCTATACTTCTATCAGGAAAAGAATTTGCCGGTTCGGATACCTGGGCAACTGCCTATGCCTTGGCTACCCTGATTAAAAAGATACAACCATTTGATCTTATCGTCAGCGGAGAAAGAGCAACTGATGGTGATACCGGTCAGGTAGGTCCTGGTATTGCCTCTTTTTTGAACCTGCCTTTATCCACTTATACCAGGAAGATAGAAAGTATTGATAACCAACATATCGTGGTACAACGTTTGATTGAAGAAGGTTCTGAAACATTAAAAATGCCTTTACCAGCACTATTGACGGTAGTAAAGGAAATTTCTTATCCTCGTTTACCCACCTTGAGGGGAAAACAGAAGGCCCGTACTATTGATATCCCGGTTTACTCTGGAGAGGATATTGGTATTCCAGAAGGAGAGATAGGACTGAAAGGTTCTCCCACTAAGGTGGTTAAAATATATCGCCCCCAGATTACCAGAAAAGGGACCCTATTGGTAGTAAAAGATGAAAAAACATTATCAGAATCCATTGATCGATTAATTTCTTTTTTAGAAGAGAAGAAAATCATATCATTTTAAGATAGGTTAGATGAATGCAAGAAAAAGAGATATGGACTATTTCAGAGATAACCGAAAATAAACGAATTAAAACTATCTCCTTCGAATTGTTAGCCTGGGGAAGGAATTTAGCGGAAGAACTTAAGGTACCTTTAGCAGCTGTTATTTTAGGTGATAGTCTCAAAGAAGAAGAGCTCAGAGAATTGATTTATCGAGGGGCAGATCAGGTGTACTGGATTAATCATAGACAGCTGGTTCCTTTTATTGTGGAAAATCATAGCAATGTTCTCCAGTTTTTGATCAAGAAGTATCAACCACAAATCA
Source organism: Candidatus Atribacteria bacterium UBA6794 (assembly GCA_002452835.1). Taxonomy (GTDB): domain Bacteria; phylum Atribacterota; class Phoenicimicrobiia; order Phoenicimicrobiales; family Stramentimicrobiaceae; genus Oleihabitans. The sequence continues at coordinate 18,693 of DKFO01000060.1, forward strand.
TCATTGCTGGAGCTACCACTCAAGGTAGAACTCTAATGCCTCATTTATCGGTAAGATTGAAAACCGGTTTAACCGCTGACTGTACCGAGCTAAAGATAGAGAAGGGAAGCGGTTTATTACTGCAGGTCAGACCAGCTATTGGTGGAAATATAATGGCTACTATTAAGACCCCTGAAAAAAGGCCTCAGATGGCCACGGTAAGACCAAAATCTAAGCAGATGCTGCCTCGAGATGAAAATAGAAAAGGGGGAATCATCCCCATTAAGATTGATGATACCATCCTTGATGGGAGAGTAATACATCTGGGATTTCAGAAAAATGAAAAGGAAGAGATTGTTCTTTCCACAGCAGATGTAATTGTGTCAGGTGGAAGAGGATTAAAGAAAAAGGACCACTTTAACTTAATTTATGATTTGGCTGAACAATTAAATGCCGCTGTGGGAGCCTCTCGAGAAGCGGTGGACCGGGGATGGATCTCCTATCCTCATCAGGTAGGCTTAAGTGGAAAGACGGTAAATCCTAAGGCTTATTTAGCAATCGGCATTTCTGGAGCTATTCAACACCTGGCTGGCATGAAAACAGCAGAAACTATTATTGCCATCAATAATAACCCACAGGCAGATATCTTTAAAATCTCCGATTTGGGCATTATTGGGGATTTATTTGAAATTATTCCCTTATTAGAAAAGAAATTAAAGGAAAAAAAGAACTGCCATGAAATATAATCCTGTTTCTCACTCTATTGTTGAAAAGCTAATAGAAATATGTGGAGAACATTATGTCTTTGTTGATAAGGAAAAATTGGAACCCTATACTCATGATGAAACGCCGACTGAACAATTTTCTCATTTTCCTGAGGTGGTAGTTATGCCCAGGGATACTGGTCAGGTAGCCCAAATTATGAGGTTGGCCTATGAAAATGGCATACCAGTTACACCTCGTGGTGCGGGTAGTGGTCTTTCTGGGGGTGCTATTCCAGCCTATGGAGGGATTGTTGTCTCTTTAGATAAGATGAATAAGATTTTAGAGATTGATACCCAAAATATGATGGTTACAGTGGAGCCCGGAGTTATTACCAATGAAGTAAATGAAAAGGTAAAGGAGTTGGGGCTTTTTTTTGCCGGTTATCCCATGAGTGTGGAAACCTGTTTCATCGGTGGTAATGTTGCCGAGAATGCTGGAGGGGGGCGGGCAGTTAAATATGGGGTCACCGATCGCTATATTATGGGGTTGGAAGTAGTTTTACCGGATGGTGAAATCATCTCTTTGGGTGGTAAGAGGGTTAAAGATGTAACCGGTTATAATCTTAAACAATTATTTATAGGATCAGAAGGTACTCTGGGTATCGTAACTAAGATAATTGTGAAATTATTACCATTACCTTCGGTGATTATTGATCTTTTAATTTTGTTTAAAAATATAAAACAGGCTATCCAAATTGTACCAAAAATTATGCTTGAAACAAGAATCATTCCTACTTCTCTTGAGTTTATGGACCAGCTTTCAGTGCAGACTTCCTGTCAATACCTGAATGAACATTTACCCTACCAGGAGGCAGGTGCTATGTTATTAGTGGAAGTGGATGGCAATAACCAAGAAGTAGTTGAAGCTGAAGCAGAAACTATTGGTGAACTATGCCTGGAACAAGGGGCCCTGGAAGTCTATGTAGCAGATAACTACACTACCCAGGAAAGGGTCTGGGCGGTGAGAAGAAATATACCCGAGGCCTTTAAAGTGGTCAGTCCCCAGCAGAGTGTAGAAGATATTGTAGTCCCGATTTCGGTAATTGCCGTAGTGGTAGAAGAGATTCAAGAGATTGCCCAAAAGTATGATATCTTGATTCCCTGCTATGGCCATGCTGGTGATGGTAATCTGCATGCTACCCTGGTTAAAAATCCCCGTCATAGTTATAAAAAGTGGCTCGAAATTGAACATCAGATTCTGCTGGAGCTCTATCACCTGATAAAAGAAAAAGGTGGTACCATTAGCGGTGAGCATGGCATTGGTCTAAAAAGAAAAGATTATTTGTCCATAGTTTGCAGCGAAGAGGAAATTAATTTGATGAGAAAGATAAAGAAAACTATTGATCCTAAGAATATAATGAATCCCGGAAAGATTTTTGAAGAATAAATTAATGGATGACAAAAATCCATAAATAATTAAAATTTGATAATAAATTAAGAGGAAGAAATGAATACTTCAAATTGGAGAATGATTAACATAGAGTACTTAGAAAGCTATATCACAGTAGAAGTACCCCCAACTTGTGATATATTACAGATGAAGCCCACCCCTCCCTTGCCGAATATAGCTGAGGAGCTTAAATATGCCTTTGACCACCCTATTCAGAGTAAGACTATTGAGCAGATGGTCTCCCTGCACTCTAAGCGAGCTGAGGAGCTTACCGTAGCTATTGCCGTCTCCGATAACACCCGTCCGGTTCCTTACCATAGCACTCATAATGAAAATATATTATCTCCAATCCTCTCCCGTCTGGAGAGAGCTGGTATCAAAAAACAAAATATCAAAATCATCATAGGTTGTGGGACTCATGCCCCCACTTCCGATCAATGGAAGAAGAGAGCTTTTGGAGATGAGGTCTATGAGAACTATCGTCTTATAGATCATGACTGCTATAGCTCGGACCTGGTGTCTATCGGTAAGGTGATGGATATTCCCGTTAAGATCAATAGAGACTTTATCCAGGCAGACCTGCACATTATTACCGGTCTGGTAGAAACCCACTTCATGGCCGGGGCCTCTGGCGGTAGAAAGGCCATCTGTCCCGGTCTGATCAATATTGAGGCTACCCAGGTCTTCCATGGACCTGAGTTTATGGCCAACCCTCAGGCCGATAATCTTATCTTTCAGGATAACCCCTGTCATGAGTTTGCCTTAGAGGTAGCCCGTAGAACGAGAGTGGATTTTGCAGTCAATGTCTTATTAAATAGTGATTTTCGCATCTGTGGTATCACTACTGGTGAGTTAGAGGCCTCCCATCAGAAGGCCGTTGACCAACTACGGCAATTTTCACAAGTGACCATTGACCGAACCTACGATATAGTCTTAACTCATGGTGGCAAAGGGGCACTAAATCATTATCAGGCCATCAAAGGGGCCTGGGCAGCCCTACCAGCTATTAAGAAGGGTGGCTATCTCATCTTATTAGCCCATAACCAGGATGTAGAGCCGATTGGTAGTAATTATTATAAAGAACTATTGCAGAGATTTCGCGAAGTAGGATTAGGCAATTTCTATCCCCTCATCTCCAGTTCCCACTGGACCTTTACCCCTGATCAGTGGGAGGTACAGAAATGGGAACAGCTCTTCACTAGAATTGGAGGATTTGACCATCTCATCTACTGCTCCGTAAATATCCCACCTCAACTATTGGCTAACCTACCAGGGGTAAGTGGATATCAGTTCATCCAGGGTTCTCAGTCAGATATTACTACCATGCTCCAAGAGGCCATTTACTACTGTGTCAGACAAAAAGAAAATCCAACCATGGCTTTTCTAAAAGAGGGACCTTATATTGTTCTCAAAAACAATAAAACATAATATAAGTGTTTTTTGTAAAATTTAGTAGTATAGTAAAAGAGTAAAAAAATTTGTCCATAAATCCTGTTAGTTAAATTTCAAAAGTGGACTATTTAAAAGATAAAACTGATATAAAATTAGAATTTTAGTTCTAAATTATACATTAGAAATAAATTTTATTAGCCAGCTTAAATCTCAAATTTTAAAGAATTTTAAAATTGAAAAGGAGTTTTTAAAATTATGGTTATTATAAAAGAATATAGGAATGGTGTAAAAGTATTGAAAAATTATGTAGGAGGGAAATGGATTGACCCAGAAAACAATGGTTATCTGGAGGTAGAAAACCCTGCTACTGGAGAGATATTAGCCAAAGTACCCCTCTCTACTACCGAGGTCACTAATCAGGCTATTGAAGCAGCAGCCAAGGCTTATCCGGAATGGAGTGCTACCCCGGTAGCCAGAAGAGTTCGCTACCTCTTTGAGTTAAATGAGCTCCTCCGGGCGAATGAAGAGAAAATTTCCCGCACCCTTGTTGCTGAGATGGGTAAATCCATGGCCGATGCCATTGCTGAAATGAAACGGGTCTATGAAAATATTGAGGTTGCTGCTGGTATGCCTGTCCTTCAGCAGGGAGACAAAATTATCGGGTCCTCCTTTGATATAGACGGAGAAGTACTTCGACTCCCCTTGGGGGTATTTGCCATGATTGCCCCCTTTAATTTTCCAGCGATGGTTCCCTTCTGGTTTTTGCCCTATGCCTTAGCTACTGGGAACACCTTTGTACTTAAGACCTCCAAGCAAGTCCCGATGACCATGCAGCTGATTACCGAATATCTAGACCAGGTTGGTCTCCCACCAGGAGTATTTAATCTGGTAAACGGTGATAAGACCGTATCGGAGGCCTTTATGGATAGTCCCAAAGTAAAGGGTATCTCTCTGGTAGGTTCTACTCCCACCTGTAAGCTAGTGGCGGAAAGGTGTGCGAAGGCTAATAAGAGATTTCAGGCTATGGGGAGTGCCAAAAACCATCTGGTAGTCATGCCCGATGCCAAGTTAGACCAGGTTATCAGAAACGCTACTACTTCCTGCTATGGCTGTGCTGGGCAGAGATGTATGGCCTCTTCAGTTATCATTGGAGTAGGGGAGATTTATGAGACGGTCTGTGAAAGGTTTATAGCAGATTCCAAAAATGTCATTGTGGCCAACCCCCTCGATCCAGACTTTATCGATGAACCAATGGTTATGGGACCGGTCATCTCTAAAAAGGCCAAAGATTTTATCTTAGCCATGATTGAAGAGGGTATCAAAGAAGGTGCTACCTTAGCCTTAGATGGAAGAGGCATTGTAGTACCTGGTTGTGAGAAGGGGTACTTCATTGGTCCTACCGTATTTACGGGGGTAAAACCACATATGAAGATCCATGACACCGAGATATTTGGACCAGTCGTTTCCCTGATGAAAGCAGATACTTTAGAGGAGGCAATTCAAATCATCAATAACCATAAATATGGCAACGGAGCTTCCATTTATACCCAGAATGGCTATTATGCTCGCAAATTTAAATTAGAAGTAGAAGCAGGTATGATCGGGATTAATATCGGTATTCCAGCTCCAGTCGCCTATCTTCCCTTTGGAGGTATGAAAGAATCTCAATTTGCCGATATTAAAGCTCAGGGTAAAGCCGTTGTTAATTTCTTTACCGAAGATAAAATTATTACGGAAAGGTATTTCAGAGAGGAATAAATTCTTGAGGTAAAGTATAAGTATAAAGGATAAAATAGTACTATAGTACTGGTGAGTGTTTTTATTACTGTAGGTATTTGTCTAAAATAGTTATTTTAGAAAATTGTTAAATTTCAATTTACAAAAAAAATAAAAGTGCTATAATTTATTTAAATATTTTGAATAAATGCTAAGTTGCTGGGGGAGCTATGTGCTGAGAAAAAGCATTTTGCTTTGACCCCTGAACCTGACCTAGGTAATTCTAGCGGAGGGAAGTAACTGTTAACTGTTATTAATAGACCTTAAAAATTAATAGAGTTAATAGATTAAAAATCGATGCTATTACCTAGGATGAGGTAATGGCATTTTTTTTTGGAGGTAAATATGGCTAAAATTACCTTGGGATTACAGGTATTACCCTATGTTCCTGAAGAAAGACTTTATGAGGTGGTGGATAAAGTAATTGCCTACCTGGATTCCTGTGGCATTAAGTACGAGGTAGGAGCTATGGAAACAACCATGGAAGGAGAATTAGAAGAACTGTTGAAAATAGTCAAGAAGGCCCAGGAAATTTGTGTGGAAGAGGGAGCATCCCGGGTGGTATCAATAGTAAAGATTGATTATAAAAAGACAGGTGTGAGTATTGATGAGAAAGTGGGAAAATATAGGAGATAAAACAATTCCCCTTTTATTTATTTTTATCATTCTCGTTTTCTGGCAATTAATTGTTGATGGGGGAATAATTGCCCGTTATATTCTGCCCTCGCCATATGATGTGGTGGTGGTATGTATTAAAATTATACCAGATATCAAAGAACATATTTGGACTACTTTACAGGAAGCACTAATTGGCTTAGTAGTTGCTATTGCTCTTTCTGTGATACTGGCCGTACTCATGGATAATTTTACTCTCCTTAAGAAGGCTATCCAGCCATTGTTGGTTGTTTCTCAAACCATTCCGGTGATGGTGCTGGCTCCCCTTTTTGCTATGTGGTTTGGTTTTGATATGCTTCCCAAAATAATGGTAGTGATTCTGGTCTGTTTTTTCCCTATAGTGGTTAATCTCTTAGAAGGACTGAATTCCTTGGACCAGGACCTGTTAAATCTGATGAAATCGATGAAGGCCAGCCGCTGGCATATTTTTTCCTTAGCCAAATTCCCGGCCTCCCTGGGTAGTTTTTTTTCTGGTCTTAAAATTGCTGCCACTTACAGTATTATTGGGGCGGTCATTGGAGAATGGATGGGTGGTAAGTCAGGTCTGGGAGTTTATATGACCCGGGTGAGACAATCCTTTGCCCTGGATAAGGTATTTGCCAGTATTTTGATTATCATAGTCTTAAGCTTACTCTTATTTGAGATTATTGAATTAATTCAATATTTAGCAATGCCCTGGAGAAGGGCAATAAAATAAATAAAAAAGAGAGGTGTTAGGATATGTGGATATGGGAAAATTTTAAATTCAAGAAAACAGGTTTAATTATTTTTCTGGTGTGTTTGCTGGTTATATTAGCAAGTTATCCCGTCTATTGTCTCCCAGAGCAGACTTTGTCAGAGATTACTGTATTACTGGATTGGGTGCCCAATACCAATCATACTGGTCTGTATGTTGCTCTGGAGAAAGGATTCTATCAAGAGGAAGGGTTATTGGTTAATATTATACAGCCAGCAGAGGGAGGCCCTGCTGCCTTGATTGCTGCTGGGCAGGGAGAATTTGGAGTGAGTTATCAAGAACAGGTTACTTTTGCCCGCACTTCCCCAGAGCCATTACCGGTAGTTGCTATTGCGGCTCTTATTCAGCATAATACCTCTGGTTTTGCTTCCCCAGTGGAAAAGGGGATCACCCGTCCTCGTGATTTTGAAGGTAAAAAATATGGTGGGTGGGGCTCCCCGGTAGAAGAGGCAATGATTAAGGCCTTAATGGATATTGATGGGGCTGATTTTAGTAAGACAGAAATAGTAACCATCGGTGCTATTGACTTCTTTGCCGCTGTGCAGCAATATGTCGACTATTCCTGGATTTATTATGGCTGGGATGGAGTAGCAGCTGAGGTGAAGAATTTTCCCATCAATTTTATCTTCCTGCAGGATTATGCTCCGGAATTGGACTTCTATACTCCAGTAATAATTGCCCGAGAGCAGTTGTTAGAGAAGGAACCTGAATTAGTAAAAAAGTTTTTGAGAGCTACTGAAAAAGGATATCAATACTGTATAGAAAATCCAGAATTAGCAGTCCAGAATTTATTAAAACACGCACCTGAAATTGACCGGGAGATAGCCATTGCCAGTCAAAAATATTTAGCCAAACAGTATCAGGCTGATGCCCCTTACTGGGGGGTAATGGAGGCTAAGCGTTGGGAGGATTATGCCCGCTGGTTATATGAACGGGGTCTCATTGAGAGAATGCTGGAGGTAACAACCTCTTTTACTAATTCTTATTTACCTGGAGAGGAGAATTGAAATTAAGTTAAAAGTAAGTCATTTTAGTCAGCAATACGAAGGAATGCCTATTATTGAAGATGTTTCTTTTTATCTCGATCAGAATGAATTTGTCACTCTAATCGGCCCCAGTGGTTGTGGTAAGAGCACCATCTTCAATATGATAGCTGGCATAGTCCCCGTTGAGGAAGGGAAAGTCTTTATTGATGGACGGGATTGTACCGGAGAGGTTGGTCAGGTCAGTTACATGTATCAAAAAGATTTGTTATTACCCTGGAAAAAGGTGATTGATAACACTATCTTGCCTTTAATTATTAAGGGTGAGTCAGTGAGGGAAGCCAGAAAAAAGGTAATTCCCTATCTCAAACTATTTGGTTTGGAGGGTTTTGAATATAAATATCCTTTTCAATTATCCGGGGGAATGAGACAGAGAGCAGCACTGCTAAGAACTTATATGTTTTCCAAAGATATTGTCCTGCTGGATGAGCCATTTGGTGGTCTAGATGCTATAACCCGTTCTAAGATGCAGTCCTGGTTGTTAGAGGTGATAGAAAAGGTGAAGGCCTCAGTTTTATTTGTTACCCATGATATTGAAGAGGCAATTTATCTTTCTGACCGTATTTATGTTCTCACGGAACGTCCAGCCCGAATAAAAGAAGAGGTCGCCATTCACCTACCCAGACCCAGAGAAAGAGAGATTGTTACCACTACCCAATTTAATCGTATTAAAAGGCATATTTTATTAAATTTATCTTAAAAGGAGAAAGGAGAAAGGAGAAAGGTAATTGGTCTTATTTGATCAAGAAGCAGCAAATTATGATAAGTGGTATGAAACCAAAATAGGGGAACATGCTGATCAAGTAGAAATAGAATGTGCCTTTAGCCTATTTAAAGTTAGAGCGGGAATGTCTATTCTGGAGGTCGGTTGTGGAACTGGGAATTTTAGTATAAAATTAGCTCGCCAGGGTGCATTGGTTACCGGGGTTGATATTTCCCACAAAATGCTCACTATTGCCCGTAAAAAAGCGAGGCAAGAAAAATTAAATATTACCTTTAAAGAAATGGATAGTCTCAATTTACAATTTCCGGATAATTCTTTTGATGGTGTTATATCTATGGCTACTATTGAATTTATTTCTACTCCTCTAAAGATGATTTCAGAGATGTTTCGGGTTGGTAAAGGAGGAGCTTTTATCCTGATAGGAACAATTAATCGAGAAAGTGAGTGGGGACGCTTATATCAGGAGGCAGAATTTCAGAAAAAGGTAAAAGTATTCCAGCACGCTTATTTCAAAACTCCTGAGGAATTAAGCAAAATAAGAAAAGAGGACTTAATTTCAGTAAAGGAATGTCTTTTTATACCTCCAGATTTTCCTGAATCAGAAATTAGCCCAGAAAAGGAAGTAGAATTTGCTCTCAGTAGGCCAGGTGGGTTTTTCTGTATTCTCTGGCAGAAGAAATAAAAAAGCAATAGTAAGATCAAAAATGTTATAATAGAAAAGCAAAACTTATTTAAGGTCTAAATGTAGATAATATCAGAAATGAATTGTGGTATTTTTCTCTAATTTATTTCAAATTATTATATATTAAGTTAGATAAAAGAGAAAGGAGTGTGGCGAAATAATGAGAGTAAGTGGAAGTGCAGTGTGTGGAATTATTCTTTTAATATTAGGTATTATCCTCTTATTGGCTAATTTTCTGGGAATTAAGGTTAATTTTTTCCGCCTATTCCCAGGTGTTATTCTCTTAATTTTAGGAATTGTAGTTTTATTTGGACAATTGGGAGGAGAACATGAGGTTATCTTTGACCGCAAGAAAATTACCATTAGCGAATCCTTTGGAGAGAAAAATATCATTTTTGCTGAAGGCATTCTAGATCTTAGTGAGCTAAAATCACTCGATTCTCATAAAAAGATAGAGATGAATGTAATTTTTGGGGCAGGAAAATTAATACTTAATCCAGAAATACCATCTATAATTAAGGCCAGTTCAGTATTTAGTAGCCTCCAGTTACCAGAACACACAGTTAATTTTATAGGCTCTACGGAATACCGAATCGGGGAAATTCAGCCTGATAAGCCATATTTAGATATTGAGGCCAATGTAATTTTTGGTCAGCTAAAGGTTATTAAACCATAACAGAAAGATTTTTTAGTGATGAAAAATGAAATTGAAGAACCATTTTTTTATCAGACAAAAAATCTTATAATTCGTCCTTATCATGATAAAGATTTTCAGGACTTCTTTTTGTTGTTAACCAATCCTCTGGTTAATAGCTCTTTAGGGATTACTGAGTTTTCCAATAATCCTCAGATGTTGAGAAAATTTCTAACCCAATTGTCCTTGAAAAAAGTCACTAATAATTCCTGGTTATTATATTCCATCTTTAATAAATTAGATCAGCATTTAATTGGTGGGTGTGGCTTTAAAGTAGATCTAAATCAGATTAATGCTGAGCTCTTTTTTATGCTTTTTCCCAGCTATTGGGGGCAAGGATTAATGTTAGAGGCTGCTCGTCCTTTATTGGATAATATTACCCGTAATTTTGGTTGGAAACAGGCTTATGCCCTGATTTTACCGGAGAATATCAGAGCTCAGAGAGTAGTAGCTAAACTTGGTTTTCAATATGACCAGCTAATTGATTTAAATCGTTATAATCTTAAGACCCAGGTTCAAAGATGGATTTTAGAAATAAGATAAAGATTTTTCTTTTTTCCATATACTAATATATTAATATTAATATATGAGGGTGTTAGTCTATAATTAATCTATAATGAAAATAATTTTCTTATAGATTTTTATATTTTTATTTGAGGCAGCGATACTTCTTTGTTTAGATTTTTGGTGAGGCAATTCGTAATATGTTAGTTAAAAGTGGACTATTTAAAAGTTAGAGCCGGACTAAATTTAACTAATTATTTCTCTTAATTATAATTTTTAAAAAAGGCAATTCGTTGACTTGACAGAAATATTGTTTCTATTATAATATAAATAGCGAAGATATATTATTAATATATCAAGGATATTTTTATAACATTGGAATTCTGAAAAAATTTCGATAATAATAATATAAAAAATATTAAAGACCAGATATTCAAGGATTAATAAGTATAGACTTGATTTAAATTCAGGAGGATTCAAGAGGAAGAATTTCCCTTGAATATCGGAATTGCTCAGCAATTTCGATACTATATAAGATGAACTACCAAAGCCAAATGTCATTTCGAAGGGAGCACTCAATATTATTTGAGTGCTTCTCGTGGCAATCTCATACTACTATACCTGTATCTTTAGTCTGAAAACGGAAAACCAACAACTGAAAACCATTTTAATAGAGGGGTTTCAGGGGGCGAAGCCCCCTGAATATCTTGCAGAATGAGTAAAAGAAATGATATCTTTAATGAGTTGAAAAGAAGAATTGTCTTTTTCGATTATAAACCTCGACAGACGCTCAATATTAGAGATCTTTCCCAAGAATTTGGGGTAAGTACTATTCCCATAAGAGAAGCATTAATCAGGCTGGAAGAAGAAAAATTGATTAGTATAATTCCCAACAATGGTGCTTATGTCAGTGATTTGAATTTTCAGGAGTTGAAAGATGTTTTTGAAGTAAGATTATTCTTGTTAGGGATGGTGGGGGAACTAGCAGCTAAGAGGGCAAAACAGGAAGATATTTTAGAAATGAAGACTCTGAACGAAAAGATGAAACAGGAAAAGAGTAGAAAAAGAATTATCGAGCTGGATGCCCAGTTTCACGATTTATTAAATAAATCTACCGAAAATGAAGCATTGGCCGAAAGTTTGGAGAAACTCAGAAACCGGCTGGGACGCCTATGGTATCTGGCTGAAAAGACAGAAAGCTATTCTCTACAGATTCCCCAGGAGATAGAAAGTATGATTAAGGCACTGGAAGAACGGGATGAAGAAAGATGCAAGCAAATCCTGCGAAAACATGCCATTAGTTTTATAGAAACAATTAAGATTAGTCTTTATGATGGTTATCCTGCTTAAATTATTTATTATTGGTAATATGTTTTTTCTACTTACTTAAAAAAAGAGATAAGAAGGAGGTCACATGAAAAATATACTGGTGGTTGGTGCCACTGGCCAGATTGGTTCGGAGTTAACCCTGGCTTTGCGTGAGAGATATGGGTCTGAAAATGTTGTGGCGGGAGGCCATGTAAGAAAACCTAGCTCTGCCCAATTAAAAGATTCAGGTCCTTTTGTGGTAGCAGATTGCTTGGATGTTCCCTCCTTAACTGATATTGTAAAAAAATACCAGATCGATACCATCTATCATTTAGCTGCCTTACTTTCTGCTACTGCTGAGAAGAATCCCAAACTGGCCTGGCAGGTCAATATGCAGGGTTTGATTAATGTCCTTGATATAGCTAATACCTATCAGTGTGCCGTCTTTTTCCCCAGTTCTATTGCTGTATTTGGGGAGAGTACCCCTAAAGATAACACTCCACAGGATACCATTCAGAGACCCTCTACTATCTATGGTATCACTAAACTAACCGGGGAATTACTCTGTGACTATTATCATAAGAGATATAATCTGGAGGTGCGAGGAGTTCGTTTCCCTGGTTTAATCTCTTATGAGACCCTCCCTGGTGGGGGCACCACTGATTATGCGGTAGAGATATTCTATGAGGCTCTTACCAAGGGACATTATACCTGTTTCTTAAGAGGGGATACCTATTTAGATATGATGTATATGCCTGATGCCTTAAAGGCGTCCATTCAGATTATGGAGGTAGATGGTAGTCTCTTGCTCCATCGCAATGGCTATAATGTTACTGCTATGAGCTTTTGTCCAGAGGAGCTAGCCCAGGAGATCAAAAAGTGGATTCCAGATTTTCAGATAAGCTATGAAATTGACCACTTAAGGCAGGCTATTGCCGATTCCTGGCCTAACAGTATGGATGATACGGTAGCGCGTCAGGAATGGGGATGGCAACCAGACTACAATTTAGCCAGGATGACCGAAGATATGATTGCCAAACTGAAGGTGAAATTAGCCAAAAGCTAATATTGGAATTGCATTTTCTTTGAGGGGTTTCAGGGGATACCTCCCCTGATAAATTATGCTAATAATTTAATCTGTTTCTAATTTAACCGGATTAAAAAATAAATTATTTATTACTAAAACTTATGACTAAAAACTATATACGTAATACGCAATACTATATACTATTTTGTTTGAGGGGTTTCAGGGGATACCTCCCCTGACTATATTATGTTATAAGGAGGATATATCATGGGTTTAGAAAAATTAAGAGAAGTACTGGAAACCTCACTGGCTGATTTAGAGCGAGAGGGGCGTCTAAAAGGCAAAGAGATGATTATTACTGAGATTAGAAAGGCTGAGGGAGAAGAAGGTCCTCGTTACTTTTTAAAAGGTAAAGAAGGTAAACCCTTTCTGCGCATGAATTCTAATTCTTACCTCGGTTTATCCCTGCGCAAAGAGATGATCTCTCGGGGGGAGGAGACTGCTCGACAATTGGGAACCGGACCTGGTGCTGTTCGTTTTATAAGTGGCACCTTCCAGGTTCATCGTAGTTTAGAGCAGAGATTGGCTAATTTTCATCATCGAGATGATGCCATCCTCTTCAGTTCGGCCTATACCACAGTGTTAGGGGTGTTGGCTCCCCTCATTACCGCCGAGACCATCGTCATTAGTGATGAGCTAAACCATAACTGCATCATCAATGCCATTCGCTTATCCCGACCGGCAGATAAGGGTATCTATAGTCATCTGAACATGGCTGAGTTGGAGCAGGAGTTACAGAAGAGTATTGGGAAGGCCAAGCGGGTTATTATTGTTACCGATGGTATCTTCAGTATGCGGGGAGACTATGCCCCCTTAGCTGAGATTTGCCAGCTCTCCCAGAGGTATGAGCAGCATTTTTCAGAAGGTGTGCTTCTGATCGTAGATGATTCTCATGGGGTAGGTTGTTTTGGCGAAACAGGCAGGGGAACTGAAGAATACACCAAAGCAGATGGTGTTGATATCCTGATAGGTACTTTAGGAAAGGCCTTTGGGGTAAACGGTGGGTATGCTGTTTCCAATCAGACCATAATTACCTATCTCAGAGAGAGTGCCCCCTTGTATATCTACTCCAACCCTATCTCTCCAGCCGAGGCAGCTGAAGCTTCTCAGGCATTGTCTATCCTAGAAAGTGAAGAAGGCCATCTTATCCTGGCACATCTGAGGAGCATAACCAAGCGATTTGAAACAGGACTGAAGGAGTTGGGTTATGAAATCATAGAGGGTGATCATCCCATCGTGCCCTTGCTGGTCAGGGATACTAGAAAGACTGCTGAGCTGGTAAACTTCCTGATAGAACATGGTATCCTGGCTACTGGTCTCAATTATCCAGTAGTCCCCCGTGGGGCTGAAGAGATTCGTTTCCAGATTAATGCTGATCATACCCCCCATGATATTGATATGGTGCTAGAGGTGTTGAAAGAGTGGAAGAATATTAATTAATTGTAGTCAAAAAGAGGGTTTCCATTTTGCAGTTAATAGTTTTTAGACAAAGTGTACAAAATCAGTAAGAAGTAATAAATAATGAATAATAAGCAATAAAAATAGATAAGTTAAATCCCAAATACTAATGACTAACGGCTATTTTTACACTACACAATACGCAAGACACAAATGGACATTTTTATTTGACAAATATAAAAAAATCTATTGACAAAATATTTATTTGAGGGTATAAAATATTTAGATTATAAAGATCAAGATTGGTCGATAAAAAGATTATTTCTAAGGTCCCTATCAATAGTAACTCAAGAAAAGAGGTGCCCAAAATGGCCAAAGGCTGTGGCAAGAAAACAAAAGAGACTGAAAAAAAGAAGAAATAATAACAATAGACTTCTAACTGGTTATTCACATAACCAGCTCAGATAAATCACAGATTCAAGGCGAATTCAAAAACCCTGACCTCCCCTCTGGTTCAGGGTTTTTGAATTTATGGAGTAGACTAAATTGATAGGAATAATTTTTATAAGGATCAGATACTTAACCAATATTAAAAAGTTAAATTTTTTTAAAGAATTGTTTTATCAGTTCCGGACTTGTTAAGATTTTACCTACTAATAAAATTATTTCATTTGCCTTCTTAATTCCATAACTCTTTAAAAAAGATTTTCCACCTACTGTAACGGAAGCAATAAGACTAAGCACCAGTAAATCGAGCACACTTTTGGGAGCCTGCCAGGTACTTGCTATTTTAATAACGATAATTGTTCCCAGCGATCCACTTAAAATTCCACAGATATCTCCCACAATATCACCCATAATATTTGCTACCCGACTGGCATTCTTAACCAAAAAGAGCCCTTTTTTGGCTCCAAAGACTTTTTTTGCTGCCTTGGCATGAAAGGATTCTTCTTCGGCTGCAGCAGCAGCAAAACCAATCATATCACCAACAATACCAATGGAGATAATAATAGTAAGTATGATAATCGATGGGAAAAATGAGATCGATTCAATCCAGCTGTAAGAAAGCAGAGTAGCTGCTATTGTTAATATAAAAGTCAAAAAGGCACTAAATAAGCTTTCTTTAAAGTTTTTCAAGATATTCAGGGGACTTCGCCCCTGAAACTCCTCTCTTATTAGTATTGAGTATACAGTGTTTAGTATATAGTATAGTAAATTTTATTTTAAAAATAGGGAAAGTGCTAAATATATTGTTCCTAATTTAAGAAAGAATATCTTATAGTATCGGAATTTTTTTGAAATTCAGATTTATAAGATACTATAAGATAAAGTTTACCTGAATATGGAATATGGATGGTGATATACCAGGTCAATGTTGCGGCTTAGGTCCAGTAGGTTTTCCCCTGGAATAACCTGCTGTTACCAGTCAGGCGGTTTCCCTTTCATATTCCAGCTATACGGTCACCCAATATAGGACTGGATTGCCACTTAGACCACACTTTAATCCCTGGTATATCCGGCTTATGGCCGACAGCCTAGAAGTTTTCCTTCAAATACACACTATTCCTTAGCTTCTTTAGCAGTTCAGGTTTCAGCTCTAGTAATAGCATCTGGTACCTTGATGCTTACCTAGTTTTTAATGCTTCCCCCTGAACCACGCAAAGCAGGCTACACTGCACCCATCTTGCAACAGATGCAGGTTCGCTTATATACTTATTTAGAGTATATAAGCCTCCACGGGAAAGGGGTCTACGCCCGCATGCCTTTACGGATCGCCCCTAACCCTTAACTCCCAGCATCAACTCCCGACTGGGCGTCGGCAGCCAACACCAGGAACTTCATCGATGTGCCCTTGACGGATTTTTAGGCCCGCCTTCAGGAATAGGGTATTAACTAGGATACTGCACCATCCATTGACCTTAAAGATTATTTTAGGCAATTTCATTCTACCAGAATGCTCTAGTATTATTATATAGATTTTTTCTAAAAAATCAAATAGGCTATCATTTTTGTGCTGCTATTTCATTGCTAACTCAGAAGTACAATTGGGGCAACGTTTGGCTTTAATGGGTATCATGGTAAAACAATAAGGGCATTCCTTGGCTACAGGAGGCGGAACCTCTTCTTCTTTTTTAAAACGATTTACCTGACGGATGAGCAAAAAGATAGCCAAAGAGATTATTAGAAAGCTGATGATGGTATTAATAAAGACACCATAGTTTAAGGTAACAGCACCGGCTTCCTGAGCTTGAGCTAAACTGAGATACGGTCCTGGAGTTGTTCCTGCTTTAAGCAGAATAAATAGGTTACTGAAATCAACCCCTCCCAAAAGAAGACCAATAGGTGGCATTATAACATCTTTGACAAAGGAATTTATGATTGTTCCAAAAGCAGCACCGATAACAATTCCTATAGCCATGTCCAGAACATTGCCTCGCATTATAAATTTTTTAAATTCTTCTAACATAATAAACCTCCCATTTTAAATTTTTTTAAAATTCTGATACTAGAAATTGATGAAATAATATAATTTAATGATATTATAGAACAAATAACTTGTTTTAGATAGATAAGGAGTTCATCATTATTGTATCTTATATTGCTTTATTTGCCCGTATAATTTTATTGGCTGTAGAAAAGATTGTAGTCAGAATGTTGGGAAATCGTCAAGGAGAAGTGGATTCTAATCTGGCTGCCACCTTTTTATTCTTTATCTTAGGAGCCATAATTCTCACTCCCTTAGCCTTATTTATTCCTATTAACAATATCTCATTTTTACTACCCTGTTATGGCAGTAGTCTTCTATATACAGTATATTCCTATTATTTTGTATCCTCTCTGGCTACCGGAGAAACATCGTTAGTTACACCCATATATAGTTTAAATGGATTGATTTTAGTTTTATTTTCATTTTTCTTTCTTTCCGAACCATTCACTTTAACCAAAATTATTGGTGTTCTGTTAATGATTTTAGGCGCCTCCTTTCTTAAAGATATTCGAAACCCGTTTTATTCAGTACGATATATTATAGCTGATCCTCCTTCTAGAAAGATGTTTTTAGCAATTACCAGTCAGAGTCTGGGCAGAATTATAGACAAATATTATCTTCCCAACATTCATCCTGTTACCTATGCTACCATACTTTATTTCTTTATTTCTTTTAATTTATTTGTTATTTTATTTATGAGGGGTAAAACAAAAATGGCGAGTAAAGTATTTTGGGAAAAACCAAAACTGGCTATAATCAGTGGATTTACTAATGCCTTCTCTTACCTATTTTTACTCTATGCTCTACTCCAGATTGATTTGAGCATCGCCGAACCATTAACAAATATTTCTTTAATATTAACCTTATTCTTTTCAGCACTTCTTTTTCAGGAAAATATCCGGGAAAAAATACCTGGAACAATAATAATTTTAATTGGGGGATGGTTACTATATTTGAACTTTTAATTTAGTTATAATAATTTATCGGTGTAAATAAAATTTATCTATTATGAATAAAAGTAGTTTTTAAGAAGATTTGAAAAAATCAATAGAAAAATATTTATAAATTTTTAGAAGGAAAGGGAAGGGCATTGGAAAAAAAGAATAATAAACAACAAAAACTATACATCAGGGCAGCTTTAGAGCAGGATGCCCCTGTTTTATTGTCTTTGATAAAAGAGTTAGCTGTT
Source organism: Candidatus Atribacteria bacterium UBA6794 (assembly GCA_002452835.1). Taxonomy (GTDB): domain Bacteria; phylum Atribacterota; class Phoenicimicrobiia; order Phoenicimicrobiales; family Stramentimicrobiaceae; genus Oleihabitans. The sequence continues at coordinate 36,522 of DKFO01000060.1, forward strand.
TATGAAAAAATGAGTAATCAAGTTGTTAACAGCGAAGAGGCTATAAAGGAAACATTATTTGGATCAAGAGCTTATGCTGAAGCAGAATTAGCTTACTGGGAAGGAGAGCCGGCCGGGATGGTTATCTTTTTTCATAATTATTCTACCTTTTTGGGGAAACCAGGCTTTTATGTGGAGGATTTATATGTTAGAGAGAAATTTCGAGGACTGGGCATAGGTAAGGCATTATTCTTAGAATGTGTGAGATTGGCACAAGAAAGAAAATGCGGGAGGATGGAATGGATGGTACTTAATTGGAATCCAGCACAGAAGTTTTATGAAAAAATGGGTGCTTACCCCTTATCGGAATGGACTGTGTATCGTCTGGATCAGGAGGCCATGAATAAACTTATTCCCTAAAGGAATAGATTTATACCCTGGTAGTTTTCCATTTTCCCTTCCTATAAAAAATAAAAATAACCAGTAGCTCGAGGAATTCTGCTACCAAAAATCCAATCCAGATGTAGGCAATAGGCAAATGCCATCTATATACTACTAAAGCAGAATAAGGAACCTGAAAAAACCAGCGGGATATTATACCGGATATTAGGTAAGGCAAATTATAACCTGAACCGGCAAATACGGTATTTAATCCCATGGAAATTGCCACCGCAATAAAACTAGGAGTAATGATATAAATCATCGGTTTGCCTATTTCTATAACCTCTCTCTGATTAATGAAAAGCTGAATAATCTGTTCCGGGAAAATTAGGGTAAAAGAACTAATAATAGCAGTAATAAAGATTCCTAAAAATGAGGCACAAATAGCGGTGCGGCGAGTTCTTTCAATTTTATTGGCACCCAAATTTTGCCCGGCAACTGCACTACCTCCCATTGCTAAACCTAACAAAGGAAGAAAAACAAGATTAAACAATTTCATACCAATACCAAAGGTAGCCAGGGTGAGTGTTCCATAAAAGGAGACAAATTTTAATAACAAAAATTGACCACCCTGCCTGAAGAACATTTCCAATCCTGTGGGAAGACCAATAATGATTAGTTTCTTAGCATTTTCCTTGCTCAATTTAAATAGACCAGAAAAAGATATTTTTACATAACTTCTACCGGTTAAAAGAATAAATAAACCAATAGAAAAAGCAATAATAGTTGATAATACGGTAGCGATAGCAGCTCCCTGGATTCCCCAACCCATACCAGGAATGGACGTACCTGGAATAATATCAAACATCAAAATGGGGTCCAGGATAATATTCAAAAGTGAAGTAAATATCATAATAAACATAGGATGCCGGGCATCGCCAGTACAACGCAAAGCGGTATTAACACTGAAGGAGGAGAACATAAAGGGAAGAAAGATGGAGCGAATAATTCCATAATCTAAGATATGTTGTATCACAATGGGATCGGAAGAAAAAAATAGACTGAGTGGTTTTAATATTAATATCAGGATAATGGACATAATAATCGAGATAATTATTTTAAAGAATATGGCTTGTTCAATTATCTCTCTTGTTTTTTCCAATTTACCAGCTCCATAACTTTGGGAAATTAGAGCAACCGAGCTTATTCCTATTATTTCGTTTAAAATATCGGCAAACCAAAAAATGGTAATAAAAATAGAAACACCAGCTACAGCTTGGGCAGATATTTTCCCAATCCAGACCATATCGATAAGATCGTAAAGAGTCTGAGCAAAAAAGCCAAACATGGTAGGAAGGGAAACCACTATTAAATTCTTAATTATATTTCCTTCCGTTAAATTTCTAGGTACTACCTTAGACATAAAACACCTTTTTATTTATCCAATGTGGTAATGGCTGGAAAATTTTTTAATATTTTAAGATTAAATTATTATAAACTGCTTATTTAACATTAAAAAAATAATATTTCTATGATATAATAACAAAAAAAAGATTTAAGGACTACTTTGTAATATCGAATTTTTAAAAATTTATTCTAAATCTAGATTATATAATATCCTGGTACCATATCCCTCTCCCTTAGAAGGGAGAGGAAAGGTGAGGGTGAATATGGTATACCGTATTACGTATAACGTATATCGTTTAAATACAGTTGCTAGTCAGAAGTTATTTCAGGGGTTTTCAAGGGTAAGAATTCCCCTTGAATATATTGCAGTAATAGGAATATCAAAAAATTTCGATACTGCAATGCAATATAATATAAATATTATTTACTAAATAATTAACAATATGTTTTGCTTTTAATTCAGGGGTTCTCAAGGGGAAGGATTCCCCTTGAATTAGATTTTAATCTTAAGATAGAGCATAATTCCCATAGTTTCTATACCTTTAAAAATATCATTAGGAGTAGAAATGGCTCTTCTCTTAATTCTGGATAGAGAGCACAAAGCTTTGTGGGTAAAGGCCAAAAACAAACCTCGAGATAACAGCTGGTGTTTACCGGAAGTCGAAGATCCTATTAACAAACCTTCTAATCGTTTGAACGTAGAACTTTTAGCAAAACAGGCTTTTATTCCCTTAAAGTCAAGTTTGATTGGTAGAAAAAGTATTTTAGACCTCTATCATAATGAGCAGCAACTTTATCTTTTTTTGTGTGCTGGCAAAGAATCATTAGAAGTTCAATTTGATTTAACTAAATATCGAGATATTCAATGGATTCCTATTAATTGTATTAGTGAATTGGAATATTGGTCACATTTTTCTGTTAAGTCAATTATGGAAGCCTACTACGATATTTTATTAACTGGTTTTACTGTCCCAAAGTGTCACTTTCATATTGTTAAAAATGGATATGAGAGAAAAGAAATTGAAGATTATAATCAATCGCTACTTCAGGGTGGTATGAACATATTTATTGAGCTAAAAGATCAATACACTTTATACCATCAGCCTGTTCCAGAAACCGGTGATTACGCCTTTTTAAATAATTGGCAAGGGATTCCTGTCGCAGTGCTAGAAATTACTGGAGTAACTATAGAGTCATTTGAGAAGATTGGTAACCTATTCAAAGAATTAGATAACCAGCGAGAGCTGACTGCTGAAGATTGGATAGAACAATATAGAAAAACTTTTCTTAAGTGGTGTAAAAAATATAACAAAAAATTTTCTATTAACAAATCAGTTGTGGTATCACAATTTAAAATAATCCATCATTTTGATGATAAAAAAATAGACCACTTAAAAAGACAAAAATAAGGATTAAAGATAATATATCAAATAGATAAGTAAGTATTATAACTCAGATCTAGATTTAAATTTATGGTTTTTGTTAAAAAACTAAAAAGGAAGAGGAGGTGATTATTTTATTTACTTAGAAAAAATTATAGCTTATTAGGTTGTTATTAATGGTTTCTTACTAAAAAATGTTTATAAAAAGAAAGGAGAAAAAATGAGAGATAAAAAAATATTATTTTTATTGTTGATCACTTTTTTGGTTCTTGGCATATCTATGACCGGTTTAGCCCAGGAAAAAATCTTAGTTTTTGGGAGCAGTGGAGATGCGGCCCGTTTAGATCCGGCAGATGTAACTGATGGTGAATCTATTTCTAGAATGGACAATATTTTTGAGGGATTAGTGGAATATGAATCTGGTTCAACAGAAATAAAACCCTGTTTAGCCGAATCATGGGATATATCTGAAGATGGTAAAGAAATCGTCTTTCATCTGAGAAAGGGGGTCAAATTCCATGACGGCACCGATTTTAATGCTGATGCAGTAGTCTTCTCCTTTGAACGTCAATATAACCCAGAACATCCTTATCATCAATATGGGGAATGGTCTTATTGGGGTTATATGTTCAGTGATATTGATAGGATGGAAAAGATTGATGATTATACTGTAAAACTAGTCTTAAGCGAACCCAATGCTTCTATAATGACTAGTTTGGCCATGTTTACTGTTTGTATTGTCAGTCCTACCAATGCCGAAAAATATAAGGAAGATGCCTTTAGATATCCTTGTGGAACTGGACCTTTCAAATTTGTAGAATGGGTGAAAGATGACCATATCACCTTAGTAGCCAATGAAGATTACTGGAGAGAAAGACCAAAAATTGATAAGCTCATCTTTAAGGTTATACCTGACCCTTCGGCTCGTCTACTGGCTTTAGAAGTGGGAGAGATTCATGGTATGGAGTATCCCAATCCGGCTGACTTTGAGCGTATTAAAGCCAATTCTAATCTTGTTTTGCTCTCTGAGCCCGGCATGAATATCGGTTACATGGCTATGAACACTGGTTACGGTTATGTGGATGCCAATAAAAATGGAGTAAAGGATGATGATGAGCCATTAGAAAAGACTCCTGGTTACTTTGAACCACTTACCAAGAAGGAAGTCCGACAGGCTATTAATATGGCCATTGATAAAGAGGCCATTGTCAGGGATATTTATATGGGTACTGCTTCAGTTGCTAAAAATGGTATGCCTCCCTTTATGCTGGGCTACAATGACGAGATAGAGGATTATCCTTATGCTCCGGAGAAAGCCAAAGAACTATTGGCTGAGGCTGGTTACCCTGATGGCTTTGAAGTTACCTTGCATGTCATGCCTGTTTCCAGACCATATATGTTTGACCCTCCCAAAATTGGAGAGGCTATCCAGAGCTATCTGGCTGCAGTAGGTATTAAGGTTAATTTCTATCAGGTAGACTGGGGAACCTACTTACAGGAGACTGAAGCGGGTATGCATCAGATGTGCCTTTTAGGATGGACTGGTGATAATGGAGATCCTGATAACTTTTTAAATGTTCTCTATGGACTTAATGCTTGTTCTATTGGAACTGCCGGAAATTATGCCTTTTATACCAATAAGACCAATCAGGAATTATTAACTCAAGCACTAAGAACCTATGATGTTAATAAAAGAGCGGCTTATTATAAAAAAGCTCAAGAGTTAATACATGAAGATGCTGGCTGGGTTTTTCTGGCTCATTCCAATCAGAATGTAGTATTCCGCAAGAATGTGGAAGGCTTTGTGTTACATCCTACCTCCAGAATGTTCTTCTATCCGGTTGATATAAAATAAGCACCCATAAAAAAAGGGATGAATCAAAATAGTATGATTCATCCCTTTTTTGATTTAATATTCCGTATATAGTATAACGTAATGGTAGTACTATTCCCTCTCCCTTAGAAGGGAGAGGTAAGGTGAGGGTGAATATGGTATACCGTATTACGTATAACGTATATCGTTTAAATACAGTTGCTAGTCTGAAGTTATTTTAGAGGTTTTCAAGTCTCAAGGGGAAGGACTCCCCTTGAATATCTTGTTTGATAAAACAAGATAGCATTTCTTGGAACGATATTTTTCTTTGTTTTTTTAACTGAAATTTACACTATATACTAAATACTAGATACTCAATACTAATAAGTGAGGGGTTTCAGGGGAAACCTCCCCTGATTATATTGTTTGTAAAACAAGATAGTATTTCTTTGAAAGGTATTTTCTTTATTTTTTAATTAACATTTAAACTATATACTAAATACTAGATACTCAATACTAATAAGTGAGGGGTTTCAGGGGAAACCTCCCCTGATTATCTTGTTGAGATGAAATGGTATATTACTAAAAGATTATTAATGTTGATACCTGTTCTCTTAGGTGCTTCCATTATAGCGTTCTCTTTAATACATTTGGCACCAGGAGATCCGGCGAGAACCATTGCTGGAGAACATGCCTCGGTTCAGACCATTGAAAAAATCCGTGTAAAATATGGTCTGGATAAGCCACTTATAACCCAGTACTGGATCTGGCTTAAGCAAGCTCTACAGGGTGATTTTGGGCGTTCTATTGTGTCCAATGAATATGTAAGTAAAGAGATTTGGAGCCGTTTTCCCAATACTGTTGAGTTAACCCTATTTGCCATGTTTATTGCCATAATAGTAGGAGTATTGGCAGGAATTATTTCTGCCTCCCATCAATATTCCTTATGGGATTATAGCTTTATGGGAATTGCTCTATTTGGGGTATCTATGCCAGTTTTCTGGCTGGGTATTATGTTGATGATGATTTTTGGTGTTTATCTGCGCTGGTTACCAATTAGTGGTCGCATCAGTGTTATGATTCCTTTTACCAGGATAACCGGTTTTTATCTTATAGATAGTATTATTACTGGAAATGGGGCTGCCTTTTTAAGTTCTTTACATCACCTTATCCTTCCTTCCCTTGCTTTAGGAACCATTCCTATGGCTACTATTGCTCGAGTAACCCGTTCCAGCATGCTGGAAGTGTTGAGACAGGATTTTATTCGAACCGAAAGAGCAAAGGGACTTTCTGAAAGACTGGTTATTTATAAACATGCTGTACGAAATGCCCTAATTCCAGTGGTTACTGTTATTGGTTTAAATTTTGGTCTATTATTAGCAGGTGCTATTCTGACCGAAACAGTTTTTTCCTGGCCTGGTGTAGGGCGCTATGTAGTGAATGCAGTTCAGATGAGAGATTACCCTGCGGTGCAAGGATGTGTGTTGTTTTTTTCTGTTATCTTCGTAATTGTGAATCTAATAACTGATATCATTTATGTTTATATTGATCCACGAATAAAATATCAATGACCGGGTTAATGTTATGGAACAAAAGGTTATAGAACAAGGGGTAACAATTAATAAAGAAAGTGTAGGCGGTGAATTATTACGTCGCTTTAAATATAACAGGTCTGCGGTTTTTGGTTTGATTATTATACTTTTTATGGTCTTTTGTGCCATTACTGCCGATTTTATTGCCCCTAATGATCCTTACCCCTCTCCACCGCTCTTGGCTAATAAATTGAAACCAGGCTTCTGGAGTGAGAAAGGAGCAGAAGGCATGCCCCTTGGTTCTGATGGGCTGGGAAGGTGTGTCTTAAGTAGAATTATTTATGGAGCCAGGGTCAGTTTAACTGCTGGTTTTGTGGCAGTTGGTATAGCTATGGTTCTGGGTATCACCTTTGGAGTTTTATCTGGTTATTTTGGTGGTTGGGTTGATGCGGTTATCATGCGTATTGTGGATATTATGTTTGCCTTTCCTGCCTTGTTGTTAGCTATTGTTATTGTAACGGTCGTTGGTCAGGGATTGGAAAAAGCCATGATTGCTATTGGTATTGTATATTCTCCTCAAATGGCCAGAATTATCCGTAGCTCAGTTTTATATATCAAGGAAATGGAATATATCGAGGTACAAAAGGCAATTGGTTCCAGCCATTGGTGGATAATCAGGCGGCATGTTCTTCCAAATAGTATTGCTCCTGTTATTGTCTATGGCACTTTGATGTTGGCTTCCGCTATTTTAGATTGTGCTGCTTTAGGGTTTTTAGGCTTAGGAGCACAACCTCCTATTCCGGAATGGGGTGCCATGTTATCGGATAGCTATTCTTTCATTGTTAGTGGTGCCTGGTGGGCAGCCACCTTTCCGGGAATTGCTATATTGTTATCAGTTTTGGGACTTAATTTGTTAGGTGATGGATTAAGGGATATTTTAGACCCCAGATTAAAACAGTAAATGATAGGTATGATAGATAGTAAAAATAAAGAATTACTAAAGGTAAATAACTTAAAAACCTATTTTTATACCCATGAAGGAGTTATCAAAGCCGTAGATGCAGTTTCATTTTCGGTTAGAGAGGGAGAAACTCTGGGTATTGTAGGTGAATCTGGTTCAGGCAAAAGCGTAACAGCCCTGTCCATTATGCGTTTAATCCCTCAGCCTCCTGGTAGGATTGTAAGCGGAGAAATATTATTTGAGGGTAACAATCTATGTTCTCTCAGTGAAAAGGAAATGCAGAGGATTCGTGGTCGAAAGATATCCATGATTTTTCAGGAGCCTATGACCTCTTTAGATCCAGTTTTTACTGTTGGCCATGAAATTATAGAAACCATCTTATTGCATCAAAAACTAACCAAAGCTGAAGCTAAACAAAAGGCTATTGGGATGCTGGAGTTGGTTGGAATACCAGATGCAGAGAAGAGGATGAAAAATTATCCTCATGAGCTATCCGGTGGCATGAGACAAAGAATCATGATCGCTATTGCTTTGTCCTGTAATCCAGCATTATTGATTGCTGATGAACCAACTACTGCACTGGACGTTACTATCCAGGCTCAAATTTTACGTCTTATGAATGAGTTAAAGAAAAAATTTAGTACCGCTGTTTTAATTATTACTCATGATCTTGGTGTAATATCTGAGATGTGTGATTATGTAGCAGTAATGTATGCTGGACATATTGTAGAATATACCGATGTTTATACCATTTTTGAAAATCCATTACATCCTTATACTAAAGGCTTAAATAGATCCATTCCCAGAATGGATAAAGATAGGAAGATCTTAGAAACTATAAAAGGAATAGTACCAAATCTACTTTATTTGCCACCTGGTTGCCCTTTTCACCCCAGATGTGAATATGCCTTTGAACGTTGTTTTCAGGAAATTCCCAAGCTTATGGAAATAAGACCAAATCATCTGGTTAAGTGTCATATGGCAGAAGAAGAATATAAATCATGAATAAATTAATTGAGGTAAAAAATTTAAGAAAGTGGTTTCAGGTAGGCAAGGGTTTATCCGGGAAGAGAGAAGTTTTACGGGCAGTAGATGATATAAGTTTTTTCATTAACCGTAAGGAGGTTTTAGGTTTGGTTGGTGAATCTGGATGCGGTAAGACAACTTGTGGTAAGATGCTTTTGAGGATAATTGACCCAACCAGCGGGTCAATCTTTTTTGATAATGAGGAAATAACCCACCTTAATAAAAGTGAAATGCGGCCCTTCCGGCGCAGAATGATGATTATTTATCAGGATCCCTATGGTTCGCTTGATCCTAGAATGAGAATAGGAGAAGCTATCTCTGAACCTTTAGCAGTTCATAATATTGGCACACCTAAAGAGAGGGAAGAAAGAGTTATCCAATTAATGGAAAAGGTTGGTTTATCTGCCGATCAAATCAATCGCTATCCCCATGAATTTAGTGGTGGTCAGCGACAAAGAATTGGGATTGCCAGAGCTCTGGCTACTAATCCAGAGTTTATTGTGGCAGACGAATCTGTCTCTGCTTTGGATGTTTCCATTCAGGCCCAAATTATTAATCTATTAAAAGAATTACAAAAAGAGTTCGGTTTAACCTTACTATTTGTAGCACATGATCTGAGCGTGGTAAAGCATATTAGTGATCGAGTAGCAGTAATGTATTTGGGCAAGATTGTAGAAATGGGTGAGAAAAAATATCTTTTCCGTGATCCAAAACATCCCTATACCCAGGCCTTACTTTCAGCCATTCCTATTCCTGACCCCAAACAAAGAAAACAACAAGAGATTATAATGGGAGATGTTCCCAGCCCCATTAATCCGCCTAAAGGATGTCGTTTTCACACTCGTTGTCCCGAAGTTAGCGATATCTGTAAACTTGAAGAACCACCATTAATAGAAATAAAACCAAATTATTTTGTTGTCTGCCATAAGGTGTCATAAGGATAATTCTTTTTGAGCTTATTATTTGTTTTTTGTCTCATTTGCCTGGATAAGATTAAGAAGATATAAACGTAACATATTGAGGGTTCGACGTGCAGAACGCAAACGAATGGTCTGCCTACCTTGTTTATCAAACAAGGTAGATTTTCTTTTAAGAGTATTTTCTTTGAGGGGTTTCAGGGGATACTTCCCCTGATTACCTTGATGTAGTTGATGTTTCTGGACTAAAGTATTTTCTCCATCAGCCAGGGCTATATAAACTAACCCAACCGGTTTTTCTGGACTGCCACCTCCTGGTCCGGCAATACCAGTGATACTTAAGCCAATATTACTAAAGCACTTTTTGCGAACACCCTCTGCCATAGCACGAGCTACCTGTTCGCTAACCTGTCCATAGCGAATCATAATATCAGGTGGAACTTCCAATAATTTCTCTTTTAGCTCACCATCATAGCTAATAATGCCACCTTTAAAATAGTCTGAACTACCTGGGACCGAAGTAATCATTTCCCCTAACATCCCACCAGTGCAGGATTCTGCTACTGCCAGGGTTAACTTCCTGCTCCTAAGTAGATTGCCAATTACTTCTTCTAAAGATTGTTGGTCAAATCCAAAGATATAATTTCCCAGTAGCCTTTTAAGCTGTTCGGTAGCCTGGTCCAATATTACAGTTGTTTCTTGCGGTGTCTCGGCCTGAGCATTTAACTGAATTTGAATATCCTCGGGACTGGCATAAATACCGATATCAAGCTGCTTGTTTTCCTGAATAAAATTTTTTATCTTATCATTAACTGTAGATTCACCAAGACCGCTTACCCTGATGATTCTGGATTGTCTTTGCTTGAGGTGAGGGAATTTCTTTTGTAAAAAAGGAATAATTTCTTTAGTTAATAAATTTCTCATTTCCAAAGGAACACCCGGTAGAGCTATAATTATTCTTTCCTCTTTTTCCAGGATCATGGCTGGGGCAGTACCATAGGGATTGAGAATGCAATGAGCACCTTCTGGTAAAAAAGTCTGTTTTAAATTACTGGGGGAAATATTAACTCCAATTCGATTAAGTATGCTGGTCATATGCTTTTCTGCCTCAGGGTACTTAACCAGATTAACCTGAAGTGCTTTAGCAATAGATTGAAAAGTAATATCATCTTCAGTGGGGCCTAATCCTCCAGTAGTGATAATAATCTGGGAGCGTTGATAGGCTTCTTTTAGGAGTGCTATCAATTCCCCTTCCTCATCACCAATTGCTGATATACGATGTACATTCAGGTTAACTTCTCTTAATTTCTTAATTATATAATTAGCATTGGTATCAATAATACTGCCAAATAGAATCTCATTCCCGATACTGATAATCTCTACCTTCATTTTTTATTTTACCTTTCTTTTTTATCATTTATAGATTTGCCTTTGGTAGAATCTCACCTTCTCCCATTCCTCTCCCTTTGAGGGAGAGGTTAGCTGATGGTGAAATTCTCTCTGGTTATTAACCTTTAGTATAAATTTAGCATAATTTTATAAAGTTTTTTTTATTTTCTGCACCAAAAGGTGGGCCTGTCTTATTGGTTCTGGGATACGGTAATTAGTAATGCAGGAAAGGGTAATTTCAATAGCCTTCTCCAGATTTATACCATTACCCGGGGAAACAAAGATCGGTTTAACATTATTTTTCGTTCTTAACACTGCTCCAATAATGCTTCCTTTCTGCAATAAAAGAGAATAAGAACCTTTTTGTTTACCCGGACTTTGATAACTACCAATTAAATGAGATTTGGCGCAGCCAATAGTTGGTTGATTTAGTAACAATCCCATATGAGTAGCAATACCCATTCTCTTGGGGTGGGCAATACCCTGTCCATCGAAAAAGATAATATCAGGATTCCATTTAATTTTTTGGAATAGCTCCACCAATACTGGCCCTTCACGAAAAGTAAGCAGACCTGGAATATAAGGGAAGTTCACTTCTCTTACTAGGTAATCATAATCCAGTAAAGTTAAATCAGGATATTGTAATATAGCAATACCACCAATGATTAGTTGTTTGGTATAGCTGGCATCTACACCGGCAATCAATTTTATATTCTTAAAGGTAGGAGAAAGTAATATATTTTTGGATAACCTTTCCTGGCACCTTAGGGCCTCTTTAGGCTGAATATCCCAGCGATGCAATATTTGAACTTGCACAATATTTCCTCTTAAAAAGAAAAATTAAAATTATTAACTTAAAGCTATTGTCTTTTTTTATATTTTAACATATATTACGATTGATAAAGAAGAAATAGAAAAGATTTAAAAATATTGTGGCAAAAATTTCAATATTAATAAAATAAATTATAAGATAAGTTGTTGTGAGGTGTGTTGTTATGGTGGATATTTTAAACGAAATACAAAGTATAAATCCTTATTTGTGGGCTTTTTTTATATTTATTTGCAGAGTCGCGGATGTTTCCTTGGGGACCTTTCGGGTTCAAATGATAGTTAACCGTAAAAAGATTTTAGCAGCGACTATAGGTTTTGTAGAGGTATTTATTTTTATACTAATTGTTTCTAAGGTGATCCAGGATATTGGTAACTGGATGAATATACTGGGGTATTGTGGTGGTTTTGCAGTGGGGAATATAGTGGGTATTACCATTTCTGAGAAGACATCGCAAGAGATAATTTCGGTGGGAATTATTTCTAAAGAACATTGGCCAGAAATTGAACAACGTCTTAGAGAAGAAGGATTTGGGGTTACCAGAAATCTCGGTTATGGTCTGGAGGGAGAATTACAGGTTTTACGAATCATCACTCAGCGTAGCATGTTTCCCAAGATTCGAGATATAGCTCTGGAATACGACCCTAAAGCCTTTATTACCTCTTATCTTCTGGTAGGCAGAACGGGTGGATATCTTTATAATTTAAAAAGTAAAATCTAAGATAATCAGATTTTAGATAAGGTCTGGAGTACTTCCAATTGGGAAGGCTTATCAAGGTCTAGAGCTATTTCAGGTTCAGCCAGTATTGCTTTTCCCGTATATCCTTTTAAATAATGAGGAGCCATTTTTTCCAAATCTCTGATGGAAAGATATTTCTTGAGATATTTAACAGCTATTCTGCTTCCTAAAATAGTGGCCATTTTAAGAGGGTGTTTACGAAAAAGAATGAATTGTTCGATAATAGAGGCACAGTCTATTATCACTTTTGGATTTATAAAGAATAGATTACCTCCGGTAAAAGAGCCCTCCACCAGGTTAGCGTAAATTCTTCTTAATTCTGGGTAAGGAAACAAATTAAGATAGGAATCTTTATCGATAATGGCATAATAAATATCAAAACCCGGCTGGGTAAGACAATCTTCTATAAAATGGTCAATATGTCTGCTTAAGACCAGAGGAAGATCACAGGTAATAATCAAAATATGTGATTCCTGCTGTAAGAAAGGAATACTTTTTTTTAAGGTATCCATAACCGTAGCGCCCGAGGGGACCATGACGCCTGATTGAGCATCTAATACTTGATGAACTTCTGGAGGAGCAGCTATATATAGTGTGGAAATATAGCTGGCATTATTTAATTGATCTATCATATGGTAGATAATGGGGCGGGGAGAAATGGTATCAATAGTCATTAAAGCTTTATATTCCTGGCCAGTCATTTTTTTTAAGGCTGGTTTACTTTTTCCACCCGCCAATAGTAGAGCTTTATATTTTTTATTTACTTTCATTTCCATATTATTTTTGTTTTTTGGTATTTTTTTATTGGATTAGCTCTTATACAGCCAAATTTATGGTAATATAATACATAATAACATATAATCAGCATTTCGGTAATCTTAAAAATACCCTTAGAAAAATAAATACTCCTTAGGGGGTCTGAAGATAACCTTTATAATTACCTGAAATCATAGCCAGTAGAAGTGAATGAGATTGCCACGCCTGCCCCTTAATTGACATTAAGAGGCAGGCTCGCAATGACGAAAAAAGAAATAAGGCTATCACTGACCGAAAAGAAAAAGTTCGCCCACTATAAAGAAAAGGAAGTTTTGGCCAGAACAAAAAAGAGTGGGAATTAAGTAATATTAAAAAAAGAAGCTTTTTATAATATATTTATGGTTTCCTGAGTAAATTGGGCTAATAAAAAATTGTCTGGAGTAATAAAAGAGGGGATTAAGTGAGTAAGATTTCTATTAAAGCAAAGACTGAACAAAACTGTTTTTATTATGTAACAGCAGAAACAGTAATGGGGTGGATAGGAATAGCAGCAAACGAACAAGGTATAATTAAATTGATATTACCGGAAAGGTGCCCAGAAGATGTTTTAGCTAAATTAAGCAGTCATTTTCAATCCAGGGGGCTGCTTTTCAGGGCAGATGAACAATTTTCTTTGCTGGTAAAGAGAATTCAGGCTTATTTCGAGGGCAAACCGATAGAATTTGTTAGGGAAAAGGTTAATCTTTCTGGTTATACTCTTTTTCAAAGGAGAGTTTTATTAAAAGCCAGAGAAATTCCCTATGGAGAAGTAAGGAGTTATCGCTGGTTAGCTGAACAATCTGGTTATCCTCGAGCTTATCGAGCTGTCGGGGGTGTAATGAGGATAAATCCTGTTCCTCTTATTATTCCCTGTCATCGCCTTATCGGAAGTAAAGGACAACTGACTGGTTTTTCTGCCTTTGGAGGGGTGGGTATGAAAAGAAAAATGCTTACTCTGGAAGGAGTTTCCATAAAGGATAACCAGAAATTGTAGTATTATGATACTGGAGCAATATTTATGGCCGGAATATGGCAATGGGAATTGGAATTCATTCAAAATCTTCAGCAAATTCAATCACCTGCTCTAAATGGAGTTTTTATATTTTTTTCCTACCTTGGTAATGAGTTATTCTATTTAATTTTATTCCTATTTTTACTCTGGTGTATCAATTTTAAATTAGGTATGCGGGTGGGTATACTCCTGTTAGTTTCTGTGTATATAAATATTTTATTAAAATCAATATTTCAGATGGTAAGGCCTTTTGATTTTCTTCCTGCCCTACAGCTCATTTCAGCAGAGGGGTTTGGTTTCCCCAGTGGACATGCTCAGTCTTCTATATTGGTATGGTGTAGTGTTGCCCATTGGAGCAAGAGGAGAATTCTCTGGTATTTGGCTTTTCTGCTATCTTTTTTAATTGGATTTTCTCGAATTTATTTAGGTGTTCATTTTCCGCATGATGTAATGGGGGGTTGGTTGGTAGGTGGATTTATTTTTTATCTTTATCATTATTTGCTTATACCACATCTTCGGTCGAGGCAGTTGAGGGAAAAGTCTATTCCAGATACTCAAGATTTTAAGAAAAAAATTATTTTGGTTAGTTTATTTCCTATTCTGGTGATTATTTTCCCAGCTGTTGATATAATAAAAATAATAGGTATCCTAACTGGCGTGGGATGGGGTTTAGTGATAAATAGTTATTTTATTCACGTTCAGGAGACCGGAGGCACCTTAGCTCAGAGATTGTTACGTTTTGTGCTGGGGATATCAGGTATTATTATCTTGTATTTTGGATTAAAAATATTATTTCCCGAAGAAGGTCAGAACCTTTATCAGCTCTGGCAGTTTATTCGTTATGTGTTACTTGGTTTATGGATAGCTGCTGGAGCACCCTGGCTATTTTCTAGATTAAAGTTAGCAGGGGGGTTGTATAATTGAAATATATGAATAGGAACAGAGATATTTCTGTTTCTCATTTGGTAATTTACTCTTTTCTTTTTTTATTACTAGCGCTATTAATTTTTACTTTATCGGTAAAAGCCCATGTTTATGTTATTAAGGATAAACAAGGCAATGTGGTACGGGTCACCAATCAACACCAGATGCTAAAGAAAGAAAAAGATTCAGGTTTTACCATTACTATCTTAATAGAAGATAAGAAAGAACAAAAGCAGGTTTCTCAGTTTAAAAAATATAATTTTAAGGAGAAAATAGATTGGGTAAAAGTTAAGGCTACCGCGCAAATAATTGAGCAAAATTTAAAAAATAGCACTGAGCAAAAGCTTCCTCTCCCGGTTTATCAGGTTCTGGCTACTGCCTATACTCCTGATGAGAGGTGTTGTGCCCCTTATGCTGATGGTTATACTGCTACTGGTTATCCAGCTGGTTATGGTAGTATTGCCATAGACCCGGATTATGGAATGTTTCAATATGGAGATGTCTTGTATGTGGAAGGTTATGGGTTAGGAGTAGCTGATGATTGTGGCAGTGCCATTAAGGGGAAACATATTGATGTATGTTTTAATCTGGGAGAGTTACAAAGAGCAGATGAGTGGGGTAGAAGATATGTCAGGGTGTGGAAGATTGAATAGAAAGAAGTTGTCAGTTTTCTGTTTTCAGTTTATAGTAAAAAATACCAAGAAATCAAAATCAGGAGTAATACGTTATTAGTTTTTTGTTTTCAGTTTACAGTTAAGAAATGAAGAAAAAAGTTTAAAATAAAATAATGGGAGATTATTTTTTACTTGAAAACCATAAAAAAATAAATTTTTATCAATAAGGGAGGTTACACGATGTTTAAGATTCTTTTAATTTTACTGCTCTTGGTTAGTGTGGGAAGTTTTTCTCAGGCTCAAACTCAATTTGAAAAAGATATTTTTCCGCTAACAGCAGGAGACCTGGAAATAACCTTTATTGGTCATGGCACACTTATTTTTACTTTTCAAAATAAAGTTATTCATGTTGATCCCTGGAGCAATTTAGCTGATTACCATAAATTACCTAAAGCAGATCTTATTTTACTTACCCATGAACATACTGATCATTTGGATTTAAAGGCCATTGATATGATTAAAAAGGAAGACACTATTATAGTATTACCCGAATCCTGTTTAGAAAAGACTGGCACCGGGCTGGTAATGAAAAATGGGGATACTCAAATAGTAAAAGACATTCCCATCAAAGCAGTTCCAGCTTACAATATCAAACATAAACGTGATGATGGACAGCCCTTCCATCCCAAGGGAATTGGCAATGGATATATCGTTAATTTTGCTGATTTAACGGTATATATTGCCGGAGATACTGAAAATATCCCGGAAATGGCAGATTTAAAAGATATTGACCTTGCTTTTCTTCCTATGAATTTACCATATACTATGACCCCGGAGATGGTAGCTGAGGCTGCCAAATTAATCAAACCTAAGATACTTTATCCTTATCATTTTGGTAATACTGATACCAATCAGTTGATTGAATTACTAAAGGAAGAAAAGGATATGGAAGTACGGATTAGAAAAATGTCTTAAGTACTTGAAGGGATAACATATGAAGGAACGTTTTGTGATAATTGGCGGTAATGCTGCTGGCTTGAGTGCGGCCAGTAAAGCCAGACGGGAAAACCCGAATTTGGAAATTGTTGTTTTAGAGAAAAGCACCTGGGCTTCTTATGGTGCCTGTGGTTTACCTTATTATCTAAAAGGAGATGTTAAAGATTTAGAGGATTTGGTAGCTATTTCTCCAGAAGTATTCAGAAAAGAAAGAAATATTGATTTGCGTTTAAATCATGAAGTAATTAAAATTGAGCCAGAAAATAAAACTATAACTATAAATACCAGCAGTGGCAAAACCAGTCTTGCTTATCACAAACTATTAATAAGTACCGGAGCAAAAGCGGTAAAGCCCAGAATTGAAGGAATCAATTTACCTGGTGTTTTTAGTTTGCGGAATATGGATGATGCCCAAAAAATTAAGCATTACCTGACAGAATATTCCCCAAAATCGGTTCTGATTATCGGAGGAGGCTATCTTGGAATGGAAATGGCTGAAGCCTTCCATTCCCTGGGGATGACTGTGCATATCATAGAATTACTTCCACATCTCTTAAATTCCTTTTGTTCAGAGATTGCAGAAGTGGTGGAGCAACATATAAAAAACTATGCTAACCTGCACTTAGGAAAGCTAGTCAGAAATGTTCAGATTAATAAGATTAATAATATTAATAATGGTCAGTTATTAGTCCAGTTTGCTGCTGAGCAAGATAAAACAGGTGAAAATTTGGTGACTGATCTAATTCTGGTAGCCACCGGGATTGCCCCTGAGGTATCCCTGGCCCAAGAAGCTGGTATTAAATTAGGTAAGACTGGTGCCATTGCTACTGATGGATATGGCAAGACCAGTATCCCTGATATCTATGCTGCAGGAGATTGTGCAGAAGTAAAACATATAGTTACTGGGAAGCCAGTTTATATTCCCCTGGCCTTGTCTGCCAATCGAAATGGTCGGGCAGTTGGATCAACTATAGGTGGTAAAGCGACTCCTTTAGCTCCAGTTGCCGGGACGGCAGTGGTTAAAGTTTTTCAATTAGAGGTGGCTACCACTGGCATTACAAGTTTGGAAGTTGCTCGAAAACATGGTTTTGACCCACTAAAAATAACCATAGCTAGTTCTTCTCGAGCAGGATATTATCCTGGTGCTAAGCCCATTAAAATAAGTTTACTGGCTGATAGTTTCGGCGGGAGATTACTTGGTGCCAGTATGGTAGGAGAGGAAGGAGTGGCAAAAAGGATTAATATTATTGCTACGGCACTTTTGGCAGGATTTACGGTAGAGGAGTTAGAGAATTTAGATTTGGCTTATGCTCCACCATTTTCACCAGTGTGGGATCCTGTTCTTACTGCTGCTAAAGTGTTGACTAATAAATTAATAACGTGGTGAGAAAAATAATTATTTTCTATAAATCAGTCTAACAAGGGAACAAAGACATAATGCTCCAGAGTGGTATTCTTGCTTATTTTAGCTTGCTCTTTTTTTAAAGTAATCAAAGGTCCTTGCATATAGGGGCAAACCAGAATTCCTTTCTCCTTAAGAATTTTTTCGGCTAATTGATAAATCAAATTTTCCTGTTCTTTAGTAATACCAGCAGTAATGATAATTCTTTCATATCTATCCGGCCAGTGGTCAAGTTGTTTAAAAATATTACCATGCTTAAACTCAATATGACTTAATTTTACTCTATCCTCATAGTTTAAATTTTTTTTAAGGGTATTTAGATTTTCTTGAGCTTTTTCTACCAGTTGAGGTACGATATCCAGACTTAACACCTTTCCTGGGTAGATAATAAAACCAGCCAGACAGGCATTCCAACCACTACCGGCACCCAGTTCTAAAAGATTGTTCCCGCTTTCCAGTTCAGCTAGCAGGAGCATCCTGGCTACTGTTGATGGCTGAGAGATAGTCTGATTATATCCAATGGGTAAGGCAGTATCAAAATAGGCATCTTTTTTATCTGGGACAAAAAACACTCGGTCAACTATTTGCATGGCAGCAATTATCCGGTTAAGATTCTCTTTATCTTTACTGGAGGAAGCCAGGTATGATAAATTATTTTTCACACTTTGGATTAAACGCTCTAAATTCATATTTAACTCTCCTTTTAATATACCTCTCTTCCATTGTCAGCTGTCTTGTTGCTTTTGTTTTGAGCTTTATCTTATAACTGAAATGGACCTTGAATATATCTGGAAAGAATAACACCAGGACTATCAAAATCAACTAACAGGGCATAACAGGCCAGGGCATGGATAAATTCAACAGGATAATCCATCTGGCTCCAGACCTTAAATCCATCCTGGGCTAACCAGGCAATACCTACCTCACGATAATAATCTGGTTTCTTAATATCTCCCTCAGCCTGACTGCAGGCAATAATGCATGGTTTTTCTTTCTCTCCTTTAAACTCTTCTCTTAGATAATCCAGGACCCTAACGGGGGCATTTCCGGCGCCAAAACCATAAATACAGATAATTTTTGCAGTAGAATCTATCTTTGGTTCTATACCGGGGAGACACATCAGCCAACTTATTTTTTTACATATCTCTCTCACTTTTTCCAGTGGTAAAGCTAGCATTTTTTTCAACCAACCAGGTGGGCGATAACTTGGAGCAGGGGGAATATCTCTTCTGTTATTTGAAACCCAATCCATATTAAAATAAATTGGTACACCATTAATGGTAGTAAATATCTCGGGATGCAGAGCATGGGCTTTATGAGATCTATTCCCTGGAAATAATTTCCAATTACAGTAAATCCATACCCCTGGAAAATGATAATAGACCACCTGGGCTGCTCCAGGAACATTAATAGTTACATCTTCAGGCATGTAATCCAGGGTCAGCTGGCTGCCAGTTAAAATAATGGGAATACTGATATCCGGGAAGCAAAGACTTAACCAGGAAGATAAATAAGCCATGGTATCTGTGCCATAAAGAATTAAGACACCATCAAGTTTATATTCTAACTCTTTAACGATAAGGGAGGTAATTTTCACCCAGTTTCCTGGATCCAGATTGGAACTATCTTCCCCTGGTATTCCCCAGGGTTCATAACAGATTAAATCAACATCCTTATCTTGAAAAAAATGCTTTACATAACTATATAAGGATTGGAATGATTTTTTACTGGGACTGGTCACTTTATTCCGAACGCCACTGGCAATTGTTCCCCCCGTAAAAATAACCATGATTCTCTTTTTCTCTTTCATTTTCATCCTCATTATTAGTTTAATAAGATATTGAAGGTAAATATGATATATATAATATTTTATCATTTTATTTAGAAAAAATCTTTAGATGAAGCTTTACTTAATTATGTTAAGTTAAGTATAATAAAATAAAACCAATGTGGTATTTTTTTAGGAAAGGAGTACCTTATGACCAAACCAAAAATCGGTTTTATTGGTATAGGAATTATGGGTTTTCCTATGGCTAAAAACCTGCTTAAGGCAGGTTATCCGCTTATCGCCTATGATCTTGATAAGCAATCCTTAGAAAAAATAGTAAAAGAAGGTGCCCAAAAGGGTGAATCTGGTGCCCATGTTGCCCAGAACTGTGATGTTATTATTACCATGTTACCCAACTCCCCTGATGTGGAGAAAGCAGTCCTGGCTGAGGAGGGTATCTTAGCAGGGGCTCGTAAGGGTCAAATCCTCATTGACATGAGTTCTATTGCTCCCTTAGTCTCGCAATCTATTGCTCGAGAATTGAATAAAAAGGGTATCGATATGTTAGATGCCCCAGTCAGTGGAGGACAGGAGAAGGCTCAAGCAGGAACCTTAGCCATCATGGTGGGAGGAAAAGAGGAGATCTTCAACTACGTTAAACCCATTCTGGAAGTAATGGGTAAACCAGTCTTAGTTGGTGCTATTGGGGCTGGAGGAACTACTAAATTAGTTAATCAGGCTATCGTGGCGGTAAATATTGCCATTGTTTCTGAGGCCCTCCTGTTAGGTAAGAAGGCTGGTGTAGACCCGGAGAAGATCTTTTCTGCTATCAAGGGAGGATTGGCTGGCAGTCAATGTCTCACTGACAAAGCACCGCGCATGTTCAGTGGAAACTATGATCCTGGCTTCCGCATCAGATTGCATGTCAAAGACTTAACTAATGTCTTACAGACCAGTCAGGCACTTCATACTGCGATGCCCTTAACTGCCCAGGTCATGGAGATGATGCAGACCCTCATGGCAGAAGGTCACACTGAAGTAGATCATGCTGGGCTGGCTCTCTTCTATGAGAAGATGAATGGGGTTTCCTTAAAGAAGTAATTAATAATAGCAGTTATGAATAGATTTATTATTAATGATAAAAATAGAAAAATAAAAAAATTATGGAGAATAAACAATGAAAATAAAAATGGAAGAAAGACGAAAAGAAGTTGATGATGTTTTTAGTTTTGTTTTCCAACCTCAGGAATCTGTCTCCTGGCAGGCTGGACAATATCTACTTTATAAAATTCCTCATGAACACCCAGATGAGAGAGGAGATACCCGGATTTTTACCATTTCTTCTCCTCCCTATCAAAAAAAGATTATGCTAACTACCCGTTATTTATTTGAGGAAAGTAGCTCTTTTAAAAAAGCCCTTTTTGCTAAAAAGGTAGGGGATATGGTGGAAGCTATTAAAATAGGAGGGGAATTTACCGTCAATAAAGAGGACAAAAAATTGGTTTTTATAGCTGGTGGTATAGGCATCACTCCCTATCATGCTCTACTTTTGGAATTGGAAAAGAGAAGGGAAGATAAAGACATTATTTTGATTTACAGTAATAGAGAGGTAGATAATATTGTTTTTAAAGACACCATAGATCGATTGGCAAAAGAGTATCATACGCTAAAGGTTAATTATATATTTTCTCCTCAACGGTGTGACCAGGAATTAATTAAAAAAACAGTTCCGGATATCCTAAAGCGAATTTTCTATCTATCTGGTCCTATGGCAATGGTTAAAGGAGTAGAAGAGGCTCTCCGACAACTTAATGTTCCCCAGGAAAATATCAAAAAAGATTATTTTCCTGGAATTAAAGAATAAGAAAAAGATTATTCTGATATGAGTTATCCTCCTATGAATATGAATAAAATAGCTGAAGAAAAGAGAATAAAGGTTATTGATCTGGGATTAATTGATTATGAAGAAGCATTAGTAATTCAGGAAAAACTGTTACAGTTAAGACGAGAAGAGCGTGCCGATGATACCTTACTCATTCTGGAACATAAACCGGTAATTACTATAGGTAAGAGAGGAAATGAAAATAATATTTTAGCTCCTAAAGAGTTTTTAGCAGAAAAAGGGGTGAAGATATGCCCTATAGGTCGTGGTGGTGATGTAACCTATCATGGTCCTGGACAGATTGTGGGCTATCCCATTATGCGCTTTTTGAATCATGTTTCTGGAGTGAGAGAGCTGGTACGTAGTCTGGAAGAGGTTTTCATTCAATTATTGGAAGAGGATTTCCAGATTAAGGCTGGCCGTGATTCCGAGCACCCGGGAGTCTGGGTGGGAAATGATAAGATAACTGCTATCGGTCTTTTGATTCGATCCGGCATCACTATGCACGGTTTTGCCTTTAATGTCAATACCGATTTAGCTGCCTTTAACTGGATTTTATCCTGTGGCATTACTGGAAAGGGAGTTACTTCATTACAAAGGTTGACTGGTGAAGAACAAGATATAGAATTCCTCAAAAGAAAAGTTGTGCAATATTTTGGACAGGTTTTCCATCTTGAGACTTGCTGGGCGGACTGGCTGGAACTTAAAAATTTACTGGGATGGTGATTATGGATATAAAAAAACCAGAATGGTTAAGAATAAAATATCGTCAGAATAGTGAGATCGAACAGGTTGTTTCTTTATTAAATCGTTTAGCACTGCATACTGTCTGTCAGGAAGCTAAGTGCCCCAACCTCCTGGAATGTTTTGCTAAAAAGACTGCTACCTTTATGATTTTGGGTAAGAACTGTACCAGAAATTGTACCTTTTGCAATGTCCATAAAGGAGAACCTGAACCGGTGGATATTCAGGAAGCGGAACATATAGTAGAGGCTGTCCAAGAGTTAGGTTTGAGTTATGTAGTTATAACTTCAGTAACTCGTGATGACTTACCGGATGGAGGAGCATCTCAATTTATTAAAGTTATCCAGAAGTTGCAAGAATTTTATCCTGAATTATTGATAGAGGTGCTCATTCCTGATTTTGCCGGAAATCAAGAAGCCCTGACTGGAGTAGTTGAGGCCAGGCCTGAGGTTTTGAATCATAATGTGGAAACAGTTCCCCGATTATATCCTGAAGTCAGGCCTATGGCTGATTATCAGCGTTCTCTATTGGTTTTAAAAAAAGCTAAAGAAATTAACCCGAAAATGATTACCAAATCAGGGATAATGGTTGGTTTAGGGGAAAAAGAAGAGGAAGTAATACAGGTTTTCCATGATTTAAGAGCAGTAGATTGTGATATGTTAACCATAGGACAGTATTTAGCACCATCGCATTTACATCACCCCATGGTAGAATATGTTCATCCAGAAAAATTTGCTTTCTATCAGAAAAAGGCTTATCAATTAGGTTTTAAGGGTGTCGCTTCCGCACCTCTGGTTCGCAGTTCGTACGGAGCCAGAGAATTGTATCTTACCTCGTACTGAAATTTGAAATATTGATTTTTTTGCATTCCATTTAATTAAGCGGGAACTCCCCACCTGTAAGGGTGGGGATGAGAGCAAGTTCCCGACAAATCGGGACAGACGTTAGTCTGTTAAAGTGAGCACCACGCCTGTAAGGGCGTGGGAGTCTATAGAATTGGAATTTAAAAAAAATTTGATAATGGTGAAAAAATTTACTCTTAAATACGGAATAGTAATACACTAAAATAGCTACCCCCAATCTCACCTTTTACTTCAAAGGAGAGTGAGAGTAATGATGACCAAATATTCCCTTATGGTATATCGTATTACGTATTACGTATATTGTTAAAATTAGTCGTTGGTCGTTAGTATCTGTGACTTAATTTGCTTATTACTTATTACTAGTTACTTATTACTGAATTGGCTCCTCGCAATGACAAAAAGAGTATATCGTATAACGTATAACGTATATCGTTAAAATACAGTCGCTAGTCGGAAGTTATTTCAGGGTTCTCAAGGGGAAGGATTCACCTTAAATATCTTGTTTGCAAAACAAGATAGCATTTCTTTTAAAAGTATTGTTCTTTGTTTTTTAATTACCATTTAAACTATATACTGAATACTAGATGCTCAACACTAATAATAGTTGTTAGTTGTGTTATAATTTTATAGATAATTTTTTCATTCTAATGACAAAGGAAGTTTTCTGAAATGGCTACCAATTTTCCTGAAGTTGAAAATAACGGGATTGTGGTTATTGGTGCTGCCAATATTGATATAAAAGGAAAGCCTAAAAATGCAATTCAATGGGGCACTTCTAATCCAGGGGATATTCGAATCAGTCATGGAGGGGTAGCAAGAAATATTGCTCATTATTTAGGATTACTTAATATTCCAGTAACTTTTTTAGGTGCAGTAGGTGATGACGAGGAAGGTCGAGAGATATTGGAAAAGTTAAGAAATGCCCATGTTCAGGTTAAAGAGGTAATTCTTTCTAAGAAGGACCCTACTGGAAAATATCTTGCTATTCTAGATGAAAAGGGAGAAATGCAACTGGCAGTTAGCGATACTGTAATTATGAAGAGAGTAACTCCTCGTTATCTTATTGCTAAAGCCGGAATTATCATGAAAAGTCGTTTTGTTGTTATTGATACTAACCTCACTACGCAAGCTATTCACAATATAGCTTCTTTATGTAGCAGGGAAAAAATTCCTTTGATTGTAGACCCGGTTTCAGTAGTAAAAAGCAGAAAATTATTGGGTATTTTGCCCAAAATTCATTTTTTGACTCCTAACATTAGCGAACTAAGTGCCCTGGCTGGTATTGCCATTAAGAACTCTGCCGAACGCCAGCGAGCTATTGAGCAGTTAATGAAAAAAGGTGTTAAGAATATTATTTTAACCAATAGTGCCCAGGGGGTTTATATCTTTTCAGAGCATTCTCCAGAGGGAGAATTTATCAATACCTGGCGGAGAAAAATAGTGGATAGTACTGGTGGTGGTGACGCCCTGGTGGCCGGTATGGCATATGGATTGTATCATAATTATCAACTTTACCAGGCAGTTCAAATAGGACTCCTTATCTCTTCTTTAGCAGTAACTTCACCAGATTCGGTATATTCTCAGATAGATGAGATGATGATTAAGAAACAGATAGTAAGGATGTTTAAGATTTTATGAGCAAGGACTATTTTGAAATTTCGGAAGAAATTAGAACAGCGATTGGCGAAGGAAGGAAAGGTAAACCGGTAGTAGCATTAGAATCTAACCTCATTAC
>DKFO01000060.1:61620-68857 GCA_002452835.1 Candidatus Atribacteria bacterium UBA6794
CGGGAGGAAGGAGCCATTCCTGCTACTATTGCTGTTTTAAATGGTAAGATAAAGGTTGGTTTGAGTCATGATGAAATAGAAAGGCTTGCTCATTCCCAAAACACGGTCAAAGCAAGCCGAAGAGATTTATCCACTCTTCTTAGCAAAGGTATGAGTGGTGGTACCACGGTAGCTTTAACTATGTGGATAGCTCATCGTTGCCAGATTATTTTTTTTGCGACCGGGGGTATTGGAGGAGTCCACTACGATTATAATGGACTACATTCCATGGACATTTCTGCCGATTTAAGCGAACTGGCCAGAACCCCAGTGGCAGTAATCTGTTCGGGAATAAAAGCGATCTTAGATATACCTCGCACGGTAGAATACTTAGAGACGATGGGTGTTCCAGTATTAGGTTATCAGACTGAGGAACTACCCGCATTTTACAGTCAATCCAGCCACCTGAAGGTTGATTACCGCTTAAAAGATGCCCGGGAGGCTGCTGAGGTTGTTCGGACTCACCTACAATTAAAATTAGGGAACGGTTTGCTGATTACTAATCCGGTACCCACTGAATTTGCACTAAGTAAGAAGAAGGTAGACCATTGGATAGAGCAGGCTCGAGAATTAGCTCTTAAAGAAAATATTAAAGGAAAGCAGGTTACTCCCTTTTTACTAAATAAAATAAAGGAACTAAGTGAGGGGAGAAGCCTGAAGGCTAATATAGAACTATTAAAACATAATGCCCGCATCGTCGCTCAGATTGCACTGGCCTATCAGGAATTAATTTCCTCAACCTCTGAACGCTGAACGATTACCAATTTGAGGGCACTTCACCCTCACTCCCACCCTTCTTTCAATTAATTCTGCCGGTAGAAGTGAATGAGAATGACAAAATCGTATACCATATTACGTATAACGTATATCGTTNNATTACTGGTTACTTATTACTGAATTAGCTCCTCGCAATGAAAAAAAGAGTATATCGTATAACGTATAACGTATATTGTTAAAATACAGTCGCTAGTCGGAAGTTTATTTCAGGGGTTGTCAAGGGGAAGGATTCCCCTTGAATATTGAAATTTCTAAAGAAATTTCTATATTCTTAAGAATAAAAAGATAGGCTATCAAAGACAAAATATGCAAAAGATTAATATCTATTGAGTTTAATAGTTATCTTAATTTCAGGGGTTGTCAAGGGGAAGGATTCCCCTTGAATATCTAAAGATATAGGAATTAATAAAAAAATTCCTATATCTTTAGACGAGACAAATGATTTATTAGAAGAGATATTGAAGAAGATATATTACAGATAGTAACAAATAATATTTATTGAGCTTGATTTTAATTTAATTTTAGGGGTTGTCAAGGGGAAGGATTCCCCTTGAATATCAGAATTTCCAAGAAATTCTGATAATATTAAAATTGTAAAGATAAAAAAAAGAACCTATAAAAGATATAATAATTAAGGTAAGGCATAACCAAAATTACCCTAACTTTGTCCTTTTAATTTCAGGGGTTGTCAAGGGGAAGGATTCCCCTTGAATATTGAAATTTCTAAAGAAATTTCTATATTCTTAAGAATAAAAAGATAGGCTATCAAAGACAAGATATGCAAAAGATTAATATCTATTGAGTTTAATAGTTATCTTAATTTCAGGGGTTGTCAAGGGGAAGGATTCCCCTTGAATATATACTGTTTAATCTGTTTTAGCGCCCTATTTCTCCGATAATTTATCACCTGCTGAGATAGACCTAATATTTCTCCGATTTCCGTATCTCGATACCCCCACCAATAATAGAGTAAGATAATTTGTTGGTCCTGTTTATCTAATTGATTTAAATATTCCCATAAAATTATTTTATCAATATAATTTTCCATATTTTCCTCTAATATATCCCTCATAAATTCTTTTGTTCCCAGTTGTCAGTTTCCAGTTTTAAGTAAATATTTAAAAAATATTTGAACAAATCCTATTTTTTAACTGAAAACTGAAATCTGTAAACTGAAAACCATATTCCTTCAAATTATTCCCGAATATTTTTCCTCCAATACATCCACAGTCCCCATTTAATTCTTTTTTTCATATATCCGGCAAAGGTAACCGGAGGCAGTGGTTGGTATTGATATACACCTGAAATAAAGTATAAGGCAGCCTGCTGATAGGCATCTTCATACTCTAACCCCATATGCTGAAAAAAGTTAGCCTGTCTTTTTAAGAGAGGATTAAATTGTTGTAATAACTTCATCATAGCTTCTTTATCCCCCTTTTTTGCTTTTAGAATCAATTTATTATTTTGCTCTGAAGTCAAATTTATAATACCTCCTGTTTAAGCTCTATTAATTTCTCAATAATTTTCTTTTTTATAATTTATATTTAATCTTGCTGATTTATGATAAGACAGCGAGGGCTTTCCTGTAGTCCAGTATTGGTAAAATAGCAGAAAATTTTCCTAAAAATTTCACTCAAAAAGTTCTAAATTAATAACGAAGAAAAAGGAACTGCTAACTTGAAAAAAGAGGCATAAAAGGGTAATATTATTAACTACAGGTTGATTCTTTCTGACTTAAAAAGTAGATGCCTGTAATGGTAGACAGCGTTTCTTGATTCTACTACTGTTGAATCGAGGAAGAGAATGTTAAAGAATAAGTTAACATTATTTATTTTTATAATAGTAATTTTACTGTTAATTTTTTTAGTTCCTTTTTCAATTAATAAGAAAGAAGAATCCATTTATTCCCAAAGTCGTAAGCTTATGGTAGAGAACCAATTAAAGGGTCGTGGCATTGAAGATAATTTTGTTTTAAATGCTATGGGGAAAGTTCCCCGTCATGAATTTGTAGATGAGGCCATTCGAGATGAAGCTTATAATGATTATCCTTTAGGTATTGGTGAAGGACAAACTATCTCACAACCCTACATAGTAGCCTTGATGACCCAACTACTGGAATTAACTGGAGAGGAAAAAGTGCTGGAAATAGGGACCGGTTCTGGCTATCAGGCAGCTATTTTAGCAGAGATTGTCAAGGAAGTTTATACCATAGAAATTTATGAATCCCTGTCCCTGAAGGCTCAAGAGTTACTGAACCGATTAGGTTATGATAATATTAAGTTTAAGATTGGTGATGGCTATTATGGCTGGGAGGAGGAAGCTCCTTTTGATGCCATTATAGTAACCTGTGCTCCTGATCATGTGCCTCCTCCTTTATTAGAACAGTTGCATCCAGAGCAGGGTAGAATGGTTATTCCGGTAGGTAGTGTGTGGATGATACAGACCTTAATGAAAATTTATATGAAAGATGGTAAGAGAGTTTCGGAAGGGATTACTGGTGTTCGTTTTGTTCCTATGCTTAGAAGTATTGAATAAGGGGAAGGATTCCCCTTGCATATCGGAATTGCCAGGCAATTCTGATATTCTTAAAAACTTTTATCTTTAATTAGAGAATATAATATACTAGCACTATATTCCTCTCCCTTAGAAGGGAGAGGGAAGGTGAGGGTGATAATGAGAGGGGTTTCAGGGGATACCTCCCCTGATTATCTGAATTTGTTTTATGCTATACTGATATTAGGAAATGGTAAAAAAGATGAAGAAGATAAGAATTGGCATACCTTATGCCCTATATTTTTATGAGTATTACCCACTCTGGAAAGAATTTTTAACTCGCCTGGGTGCTGAAGTGATACTCTCCAAACCTACTAATAAAAATATTCTTGATCTGGGAGTACGTTCTTCTTTAAGTGAGGTCTGTCTCCCAGTTAAGATATTTTACGGACATGTCTTAAGTTTGGCTGACCAGGTAGATTATATCTTAATACCCAGAATGGTGTGTGTGGAAAAAGGGGCCTTTTTTTGCCCTAAAATTATTGGACTACCAGATATGGTAAAGAGTTCTATCAGTACTTTAAATTCTCTACTAGTTCCCCTTGTTGATGTTAGAAAACCATATGGTACCTGGAAGAATAGTTTATTTCAGGTGGGACAGTTAATTACTGATAATTCTTTAGCTATCTCTCGTGCTTTTTCTATCTCCTGGGAAAATTTTCAAAAAAATTATGTAGCCAATCTCTTAGACCCCAAGTTACTTAATCCCTCTTTATTAGCAAAGGATACTAAAAATGTGGCCCAAGGACTTGATAAAATGACTATTAATATTAATATTAATATTGCTGTAGTTGGTCATGATTATCTAGTCAATGATTCTTATATAAATTTGAATTTGATAGATAAACTAAAAAAAATGAATGTCAATATATTAACACCGTCTATGGTTCCTCCCAGGATTGTAAAAAAACAGCTCAAGAAACTATATAAACCTATATTCTGGAGTCTTTCTCGGAAGGCAGTTGGTGCTGCCTTATATTATTTTGAAAATAAAGTAGAAGGTGTTATTCATTTGACTTCCTTTGAGTGCGGAGAAGATTCTATGGTGGGTGAACTGATTCACCATCAAAGTAAACAATATCCCGAAGTTGCCTATACCGAATTTGTCTTTGATGAACATACCGGAGAAGCTGGTATTAATACTCGTCTAGAAGCATTTCTGGATATGGTCAGGAGGAAAAAACAATATGAAATTAACTTTGCCCCGTCTCGGTAATATAGAAGTTGCTTATGAGACCATTATTACAGACATGGGCCATGAACTGATAGAACCACCCCCTAATAGTAAAAGAACTTTAGATTTAGGGGTGAGATATTCTCCTGAGTATTGTTGTCTACCTTTAAAAATTGTGCTGGGCAATTTTATAGAAGGTTTAGAACTTGGTGCAGAGGTATTACTTATGGCCGGAGGTTGGGGGCCATGCCGTTTTGGTTATTATGCTCAGGTGCAGAGAGATATCCTGATAGATTTGGGGTATAATTTCAAGATGCTTATCATGGAATTACCCCGGGGAAATTGGAAGACCTTATGGGATAATATTAATATTTTACGTAATGGGAAGAAATGGTCTTATTTTGCAAATCAATTTGGCTTAGCCTGGCAGAAAATTTTGTTAACAGAAAAACTGGAAAACAAAATTCTGCAGGTTCGTCCCCGGGAAAAGAAAAAAGGAATTACCTCCCGAGTATTTGCGGACACAATTGTTAAAATTAAGAAGGCCAAAGACCGAGAAGCATTAAAACAGATTGAAAGAGAAGCTTTACAACAATTTGATGAAATCACCGATTTTAAAAAGAAAAATCTTATCAGAGTGGCTCTGGTAGGTGAGTTTTATGTTTCCCTGGAGCCTTTTGTTAATCATCATTTAGAGGAAAAATTGGGTTATCTAGGGGTGGAAGTAGTTCGGAAAAATTCTATTAGAGCCTGGGTAGAGCCTATTGTAAATCTTCACCTATTTAGAGAAAACATTAAAGATGAGAAGGAGATTGAGCAAGCTGCCTATCATTATCTGGCTCATTCAGTAGGAGGCGAGGGACAAAGCACTGTGGGAAATGTAGTGTTAGCTCATCAGGAAGGTCTAGATGGAGCTATTCAGGTTATTCCTTTTACCTGTATGCCAGAAATTGTTGCTGAAACCATTTTAAAAAAAGTTAGTGAAGACTTAGATTTTCCCACTTTGACTCTAACTTATGATGAACAGACTGGCGAAGAAGGGCTTAATACCCGTATTGAAGCATTTATTGATTTACTCAAGATGAGAAGAAGAAAAGGAGTCATGGTATCATGAAGACATTTTTAGGCATTGATGTAGGTGCAGTAAGTACTGATTTGGTTTTATTAGATGAAAACAATAATGTGCTAAGTGATGTTTACCTCAGGACCTTAGGGCAACCTATTAAAATGATTAAAGAAGGACTTTCCATTATTAAAAAAGAGAATCAGGGTATTTTTTTAGAAGTGCTTGCTGTTGGTACTACTGGTAGTGGAAGAGTTCTGGCTGGTGCTGTAGTAGGAGCAGATGTTATTAAGAATGAGATTACCGCTCATTCTGTGGCAGCGCTTTATATCAATCCAGAGGTGCGCACCATCTTTGAAATAGGGGGGCAAGATTCCAAAATAATTGTTCTACAGAATGGTGTAGTGGTTGATTTTGCCATGAATACTATCTGTGCTGCCGGTACCGGTTCTTTTTTAGATCATCAGGCCTACCGATTGGGGATTCCCATTGAAGAATTTGGAGAATACGCCCTGCGTTCGGAAAATCCAGTCCGAATAGCTGGCAGATGCACCGTATTTGCCGAATCGGATATGGTCCACAAACAGCAGATGGGCTATAAAGAAGAAGATATTATTGCTGGTCTTTGCGAGGCAATGGTACGTAATTATCTCAATAATGTAGGAAAGGGAAAGAAGATAGCACCCCCCATCTTTTTCCAGGGTGGGGTAGCAGCCAATTCGGGAATTAAAAAGAGTTTTGAAAAAGAGATAGGTTGTGAGATAATTGTTCCGGAATATTATCGGGTTATGGGGGCCATTGGGGCAGCATTACTGGCTAAAGAAGAAATGGAACAGAATCCCCGCTCCTCTACTTTTTATGGTTTTGAGTTAGTGGATAAGGATTACCAGACTACTGGTTTTGAATGTGATGGCTGTTCCAATCATTGTGAGGTGGTTGAAATTATGATTGATGGAGAACTCATTGCCCGCTGGGGTGACCGCTGTGGTAAATGGTCTTTGGGGTATCAACCCATTCGTTAGAGCAGAGGTATAACGTATAAAGTATAACGTATACCGTGAAAGAATAAAGGTTTCATTTTTCAGATCAGAAGAACTCGCTAAGATTATACCAGGTTAGATTATTGATTTTGCGTTTTCACTGAAAACCTGAAAATTAATAACTGAGAACTATTCTTGAATTTTTTACTTATTACTTGTCACTTATTACCGCATTCAGATTTGACATATATTATTACATACCAAATAGCAGCAGATAATGACAATACACCTTCTTCTACCCCCAAAAAATATTCTTGTTTTTTAAAAAATGAGTATACTATTAAATATTATAAGTATTATTTCTTCAATAAGTAACAATATATTTTGATTTAATTCAGGGGTTTTCAAGGGGAACACCCTGTTCCTCCGGGACACCCCTCTAAAGAGGGGAATACTTCCCCTTGAATATCTTGTTGGTAAAACAAGATAGCATTTCTTAGAATTGTATTCTCTTAGAGGGGTTTCAGGGGATACCTCCCCTGAATATCTTGATATTTGTAAATAGAGAGGCAATTATGGCAGTTAAAGTAGTAGCCATATCAGGGAGTCATCGTAAGAATAGTAACACAGAGTTAGCTTTACAGATTATGT
>DKFO01000034.1:0-12749 GCA_002452835.1 Candidatus Atribacteria bacterium UBA6794
TAAATTATAAAAAAATTTGACAGAAACTGATATTTCGTTTATTATTGTTTTTAAAATAAATATTAATATTGTTACCGGGCAGAATTAGGTTAGACCTGGCACTTTTAGAGAGAGATATAATGGTGAAATTATCTCAGCTAAGGTCAACCGAAAAGAAAGCCCGTATGCCATTGAGCATATTAGATTAGATAGGGTGGTTACCTTTAAAGACTGATAATGAGTGGGATAAGTTATTTATCCAAATCCAGGTGGCACCGCGAGATTAAATAGACAGTCTCGTCCTTAAAAACTGATTTCAAAAGAACAGTAAGGGACGAGATTTTTTTGTTATTACGACTATAATATATCACCTGAACCATTTAATTATCTTAATTATTATATTTAATTAGATAATTAATGTATGTTGTGCTGATGAATAACTTATTCAAATTGGGTGGCACCGCGAGAATTTAAATTACCTATCTCGTCCCTCAGGATAATAAATAACATAAATAAATTGTCCGGGACGAGATTTTTTATTTTTGGGGGATTTTTTATGGATAAAGAAATGGATAAAGAAATGGATAAAGCAATATATAAAAAAATAGATAAAGAAATCGATAAAGAAGTAGATAGCGCTAGATTATTATTAGAAGATGGTTCTGTTTTTTCCGGAAAGCTGTTTGGAGCAAGAAAAACAGTATCAGGAGAGGTTGTTTTTAACACTGGTATGATTGGTTATCCTGAGAGTTTAACGGATCCCTCTTATCAGGGGCAGATAGTGGTATTTACCTATCCCTTAATTGGAAATTACGGTGTTCCTTTTCCAGTTAGAGAGAACAATCTTCTGAAGTATTTTGAATCAGAGAAAATACAGGTCAAAGCTCTGGTTGTTACAGAGTATAGTGAAAATTATTATCATTGGAATGCAGAAAAATCTTTGCCAGATTGGCTTAAGGAAAATCAGATACCCGCTATATCGGGAGTTGACACTCGAAAGTTAACCAAAATATTAAGAGAGAAGGGTACCATGTTAGGGAAAATTATTACTCACCTTCCCAACGATGAGGAAAAGATTACAGAATTCCAGGACCTTAATAATATTAATAATACCAATGATAACGATTTAGTGCCGGAGGTAAGTATTGAAGAGCCAATTGTTTATGAAAAAGGTAAAAAACGAATCATTCTGGTTGATTGTGGAGTTAAAAATAGTATTCTACAAGCATTTCTAAGAAGAGATATTACCGTTATTAGAGTTCCCTGGGATTATGATTTTTTATCTGAAAAGGCAGATGGTATTCTTATTTCTAATGGTCCCGGTGATCCTAGAAAATGTGAGTTGACCATAAATAATATTAGAAGAGCTATGGCCAAAAATATCCCAATTTTGGGTGTTTGCCTTGGTTGTCAGTTATTAGGTCTGGCTGCTGGGGCAGAGACTTATAAATTAAAATATGGCCATCGAGGTCAGAATCAACCCTGCTTAGAGGTAGGGACTAATCGCTGTTATATTACCACACAAAACCATGGCTATAGCATTGATTCAAATACCCTGAAAGAGGATTGGAGGGAATGGTTTTTTAATGTGAATGATCAAACCAATGAAGGGATTATCCATATCTCCAGACCTTTTTTTGGAGCACAATTTCATCCGGAAGCCTCCCCCGGACCGGATGATACAGAATTTATCTTTAATATGTTTTTGAGAGTGATATCATGATTAAAAAAAGAAAGAAGTTTAAAAAAGTCCTGATATTGGGTTCAGGAGCAATAAAGATTGGTGAGGCAGGTGAATTTGATTACTGTGGAAGCCAGGCTATTAAGGCCTTAAAGGAAGAGAAAATTCAGGTTATCCTGGTTAATCCAAATATTGCTACCGTGCAAACATCAGAGGATATGGCGGACAAAGTATACCTTCTTCCAGTTAATGACTATTTTGTCGAAAAGATAATCGAAAAAGAGAGACCTGATGGAATTCTGTTGGGATTTGGCGGACAGACTGCCTTAAATGTGGGTATGGAGTTATTTAAGAAAGGAGTCTTTCAAAAGTATCAGGTAAATGTTTTAGGAACTTCGGTAGAGGCAATCAGGGATACCGAGGACCGTAAGTTATTCAGTAAAAGGTTGCAAGAGATTAATCTGGAAATACCAAAAAGCAATGCGGTAACCAGCGTAGAAGAGGCTCTTGATACGGCAAAAGAGTTGGGTTATCCAGTAATGTGTAGAATTGCTTATGCCTTAGGCGGTTTGGGCTCTGGTATTGCTTATAGTAGCAGTCAATTAAAGAGTATTGCCGAGAAGGCCTTTGCCTATACCGAACAGATTTTAATTGAGGAGTGTCTTTCTGGTTGGAAGGAAATTGAATACGAGATAGTGCGAGATAGTTATGATAACTGCATTGCAGTCTGTTCTATGGAAAACGTTGATCCTATGGGCATCCATACCGGGGAGAGCATAGTAGTGGCACCAGTGCAGACTATCAGCGCTTCGGAAAACTTTAAATTAAGGTCCTATGCCATTAAATTAATCAGGCATTTAGGGATTGTAGGTGAATGTAATATTCAATTTGCCCTTGATCCAAATTCTGAAGATTATAGGGTAATTGAAGTTAATGCTCGTTTAAGCCGAAGTTCAGCCCTGGCCTCCAAGGCAACCGGCTATCCCCTGGCCTTTATGGCCGCTAAACTTGCTTTAGGATATGGACTTACTGAATTAAAGAATATTATTACCCAGGTTACTTCAGCCTGTTTTGAGCCTGCTTTAGATTATATGGTGCTTAAATATCCCCGTTGGGATTTAGAGAAATTTAAAAAAGTAAATACCGATATTGGTTCTGAGATGAAGTCAGTGGGGGAAGTTATGGCTATTGGCAGAAGTTTTGAAGAGGTTTTACAAAAGGCAATTCGTATGCTGGATATCGGAATGAATGGATTGGTTGGTAATAGAGTAGAATTTGAAGATTTAGAAAAAGAGTTAAAAAGCCCTACTGATAAGAGGATGTTTGCCATTGCCAGAGCAATTGAAGACGGGTATCCCTTAGCAGAAATTTACCGACTTTCTGGAGTAAATCCCTGGTTTTTACATAAAATAAAAAACATTATTACTACCAAAGAGAAGTTAGAACAACTTTCCTGTTCAGAATTATCTCCTTTTTTATTACAAGAGGCTAAAAAACAGGGATTTTCTGACTATCAGATTGCTTTATTAACGGGTAGTGATGAGTTAACGATAAGAAGGAAAAGGAAAGAATTAGGAATAATACCTTATGTAAAACAGATAGATACCTTAGCCGCTGAATATCCAGCAAAGACTAATTATCTCTATCTTACTTATCATGGCCAGGAAGATGATCTAACCTTTCATGAGAAAAATCAGGTGATTGTTTTGGGAGGAGGGCCCTATCGGGTTGGTTCATCGGTAGAATTTGATTGGTGCTGTGTTAATGCCGTAAAAACTTTAAAAAAATTAAACTATTCTACCATTATGATTAATTACAATCCAGAAACGGTAAGCACCGATTATGATATCTGCGATAAACTCTATTTCGAGGAACTTACCTTGGAAAGAATATTGGATATCTATGAAAAGGAAAGACCTTTAGGAATTATTATTTCAATGGGAGGTCAAATTCCCAATAATTTAGCCTTGAGATTCAGCCAGGCCAATATTAAAGTGTTGGGGACAGCTCCCTTAAATATTGATACCGCTGAAGATCGCCATAAATTTTCCTCTTTACTGGATAAGCTACAGATTGACCAGCCGGCCTGGGAGGAATTGACCAGCATTGAGGAAGCGGAAAAATTTGCCGAACAAGTGGGATATCCTGTGCTAATTCGACCCAGTTATATTCTTAGTGGGGCAGCTATGAGTATTGCTTTAAATAAAAGAGAATTAACTAAGTATCTTAAAAAGGCTTCCAATGTCAGTAAGGATTATCCAGTAGTAGTTAGCAAGTTTATTGTGAACGGAAAAGAAATTGAAGTAGATGCGGTAGCTAAGAATGGGAAACTAATCTGTTATGCCATTTCCGAACATATTGAAAATGCCGGAGTTCATTCTGGAGATGCGACCATTGTTTTACCGCCACAAAGGACTTATCTGGAAACTCTGCGTAAAATCAAGATAGTTACCAGAAAAATAGCCCAGTCGCTACAGATTAGTGGACCATTTAATATTCAATTTATTGCTAAGGATAACAAGATTAAGGTCATTGAGTGTAACTTGAGGTCTTCTCGAAGTTTTCCTTTTGTTTCTAAAGTGGTTAAATTGAATTTTATTGACCTGGCCACTCGAATTATTATGGGGGAAGAAGTACCGGAGAATAATTATTCCTTCTTTGATTTAGATTTTGTGGGAGTAAAGGCACCTCAGTTTTCTTTCTCCAGATTAAAAGGTTCTGACCCGGTACTGGGAGTGGAGATGGTATCTACCGGAGAGGTAGCCTGTTTAGGAGATGATTTTAATGAAGCCTTTCTGAAGAGTCTTATTTCCGTTGGATTTAGGTTGCCTAAAAAGAATATCTTGTTATCTACCGGTCCTCTGGAAAGTAAGGTTGAATTTTTAGAAAGTACCAGAATATTAAAACAGATGAATTATAAATTTTATGCTACCAGAGGGACCGCCAATTTCATGAAGGAAAATGGTATAGAGGCAGAAGTGCTTTATTGGCCTTCCGAAGAGCAAGAACCAAACATAATTACCTATCTTGTTAATAGAAAGATTGATTTGGTTATAAATATACCCAAAAATACCGAAACGGTGGAATTGGATAACGATTATATTATCAGAAGGAAGGCTGTTGACTTTAATATTCCTTTAATTACCAATATTACCTTTGCCAAAAGATTTGTGGAAGCCTTAAGGGAGGTTAAACTGGAAGATTTGAAGGTGGAAAGTTGGGACTATTATAAAGTATAAAAATCATTTTGTTAGTAGCTCAGGGGTAATAGAAAGCTAATTTTGAAAATGCCTTAATGATTTAAAGAATAATAAAAAAGGGGGGGAAAGAGATGGAGAAAATAAGAGTTAGTATTATTGGGGCAACTGGTTATTCAGGGAAAGAGCTGATTAGAATATTATTAAAACATCCTCAGGTGGAACTGACCCATTTGGTCTCAACCAGCTATGTTGGCCAGAATATTGCTGCCGTTTTCCCGGAATTTAAAAATCAATTGGATAAAGAGCTTATCTCACTTGATTTAGAAGTAATAGCGAATGATTCAGAGTTGATATTTACGGCCTTGCCTCATACCGTATCTCTCGATGTTGTTCCTGATTTGTTAGCCCGAAAAAGGGGAAAAGTAATTGACCTAAGTGCTGATTTTCGGCTGAAGAGTGCTGATAATTATGCAAACTGGTATCGAAAAGAGCATACTGAGAAAAGTAGAATACTGTTAAGTGAGGCAGTTTATGGTCTGCCAGAATTATATAAAAAAGAGATAAAAAATGCCTCTTTAGTAGCTAATCCGGGATGCTATCCTACCAGTGTCATATTGGGGATTGCCCCTTTATTAGCCTATCATCTAGTAGAAGCAAAGGATATCATTATTGATTCCAAATCGGGTACCAGTGGTGCCGGTAGAAAACTATCTTTAGACCTCCATTTTACAGAATGTCAGGGCAACTTTAAAGCCTATAAATGCCTGAAACATAATCATATTCCGGAAATGGAACAGGAATTATCCTTCTTATATAACCAATATAATAGAAATAATATTAGTGATAGTAACAGAGGTATGTTGTCAGGTAAATTGTCAGGTGCATATGAGGAAATTAAGATTTCCTTTACCCCCCACCTACTGCCTTTAAGCAGGGGTATTTTATCTACCTGTTATCTAAATCTGGTTGATAATTATGAGCAGGATAAAATTGTAGAGCTGTATCACCAATTTTATCAGGAGGCTCCTTTTATCAGAATATTTAATCCCCCTGAACTACCGGAGGTGCGCTTTGTATATCAAACAAATTATTGTGATATTGGTTTTGCGATAGATGGACGAGTGGGCAAAATAAAGATAATTTCGGTTCTGGACAATCTAACTAAAGGAGCAGCAGGGCAGGCGGTGCAGAATATGAATATCATGTTTAATTTTCCAGAAGAGTTAGGTCTTCTTAATTAGGACCAGGGAAGGAGTGATTGTGGTGATCGATTCTGTTCATAACACTAATCTTAAAATAGGGGAGGGAAAGGGTATAACCTACCCTGAGGGGTTTACCGCTACAGGAATAAATTGTGGTATCAGGCTAAAGAGAAAAGACCTGGCTTTAATTTATTCACCAGAAATTGCCAATGCCTGGGCAGTATATACCCAAAATAAATTTAAGGCAGCCCCTTTATGGGTAACTGAAGCAAATCTAACCCGTTCCCAGGGGAGACTACAGGCTATTTTGATAAATAGTGGTATTGCCAATGCCTGTACTGGAGAGAGGGGATTACAGGAGGCCTGGGAGACAGTTAGCTATGTAGCTGAAGGTCTACAAATTGATAAAGAATATATAGCAGTAGCCTCCACCGGCAAAATTGGAGAATTTCTGCCCCTGCAGAAGATAAAAGATGGGGTTAAGGAAGCAGTAACTAAATTAAGCAAGGCCGGGGGAAGCGAGGCAGCAGAGGCAATATTGACCACGGATACCAGGAAGAAAGAAATAGCAGTGAGCTTCGATTTAAATGGTCAGGAGATTAGAATAGGAGGTATGGCTAAAGGTTCTGGTATGATTCAGCCCAATATGGCTACCATGCTGGGTTTTATTACCA
The DNA here is from genome assembly GCA_002452835.1 of Candidatus Atribacteria bacterium UBA6794. Classification (GTDB taxonomy): domain Bacteria; phylum Atribacterota; class Phoenicimicrobiia; order Phoenicimicrobiales; family Stramentimicrobiaceae; genus Oleihabitans. Next base: position 6,737 of record DKFO01000034.1, read on the forward strand.
CCGATTTAGCTATTAAAAGTGCTCTTTTAAAAGAGGCGTTACAGGAGGTTATTGGTAAGACCTTTAATATGATTAGTGTTGATGGTGATACCAGTACCAATGATATGGTTTTGCTCTTGGCTAATGGCTTGGCCCAAAATCCATTAATTACCGAAAAAGACGAAGATTATCTCAAATTCCGGGAGGCACTCTACCTGGTGGCAGAATATCTGGCTAAGGCTATTGTTAGTGATGGAGAAGGAGCCACTAAGCTCATTGAGGTAGAGGTGCAACATGCCCGGTCTGATGATGACGCAGTGAAAGCAGCTAAAGCAGTTATAAATTCACTTTTGGTGAAGACTGCTATTTTTGGACAGGACCCCAATTGGGGTAGAATTCTGGCGGCAGTTGGTTACTCTGGAGCCTGGATAGAGGTCCAAAAAGTAGATCTTTATTTAAAGGAAAAGATTGTCTCTAATGGTCAGCCTCTTGCTTTTTCCAGAGAACGGGTGAGAGATTATCTAAAAAATTCTAAAGAGATTAAGATAATTATTGATTTAAAGATTGGTCAGGGTCAGGCCAGGGCCTGGGGGTGTGACCTATCCTATGAATATATTAACATCAATACCAAATATAGTTAAATATATTTTAGTATCGGAATTTTTCTTTTTTAGATAAGGAACGGTATACACTAACACCCTCACCCTAACCCTCTCCCCTCGAGGGAGAGGGAGGGGAGAGGGGGTCTAAATATACTTTTATAGTTATGCATTACTTTAGTTATTATTAAGGAGAGGGGATATGTTAAAAAATGGAGCTTTACGGGCAGAAGTTTTAGTAGAAGCACTGCCCTATATCAAGAAGTTCTGGAATAAGATAGTAGTAATTAAATATGGTGGCAGTGCCATGGAAGATCGGCAATTAGAAAAACAAATTATCAAAGATATAATTCTACTGCGCTACATAGGGATGAGACCGGTTATTGTGCATGGCGGAGGACCTGAAATTTCCCAGGAAATGAAAAAACAGAATAAAATTCCGCAATTTATTAATGGGCTAAGAGTGACTGACCGGGACACTATGGATATTACCGAGATGGTATTAACCGGTAAGATTAATACTCGTTTGGTGGCTGAGATTAACTTATGTATCACAGAAGACCAGGGAAATGGAATAAAGGGTATTGGTTTAAGCGGAGAAGATGCCCAGCTAATCATGGTAAAAAAGTATGACAGCTTGGATTTAGGATTTGTGGGTGAAATCGAAAAAATTAATCCAGAAATATTATTTTTACTATTAGAAAAAGATTATATTCCGGTTATTGCTACTATTGGAGTTGATACCAATGGAGAAAGATTTAATATTAATGCCGATACCGTAGCAGGGGAAATGGCGATTGCCTTAAAGGCAGAAAAACTAATCTACTTGACTGATGTAGATGGAATATTAAGGAAAATAGAAGATGCGAATTCTCTAATCAGTAGTATAAATAGTGAAGAAGCGCACTTATTACTGGAGGCTGGTCAAATCCAGAAGGGTATGATTCCTAAGGTAAAATCAGCTCTAAAGGCATTAGCAGGAGGGGTGAAGAAGGTTCATTTTCTCAATGGTAAACAGTCCCACTCTATCTTGTTAGAGTTATTTACTGATAAGGGAATTGGTACTGAATTTGTATCTCTCGATAAACGGAGCGGTAATTTATAAAATATTCTAATAAGGAGGAGCCAAATGAAAACCCAGCAGTTGATTGAAGATGAGAAAAAGTATTTAATCCAGACCTACCAACGGCCAGCAATGATATTAGACCGGGGGGAAGGGATAAAGGTTTGGGATTTAGAGGGGAGAGAGTATTATGATTTTATTGGAGGTATCGCCGTAAATAGTCTTGGTTATAGCCATCCCAAAATTGTGGAGGCTATTAGCCAGCAGGCTGCGAAACTCATTCATTGTTCCAATCTTTTTTATAATGCCCCTCAAATCAGGTTAGCTAAGGAGCTGGTTAAAATATCTGACGGGGATCGAGTCTTTTTTGCCAACAGTGGCGCAGAGGTAAATGAAGCAGCATTAAAGCTGGCAGTAAAGTATTTTAAAGAACAGAATAAAGAGAAATACAAAGTAATTTATATGAAAAATTCCTTTCACGGGAGAACTATTGCTACCCTGGCTGCTACCGGGAAATACAAGTACCAGCAAGATTATCTTCCTCTCTTACCGGCTTTTAAACAGGCCAATTTTAACGATTTAGCCTCGGTAGAGGAAGCCTATGAGGAAAAAGTTGCGGCAGTGATAGTAGAACCAGTTCAAGGGGAAGGGGGGATTCATATTGCTACTGCAGATTTTCTAGAGGGATTAAGGGAGTTTTGTGATAAAAAAGACCTGCTTTTAATCTTTGATGAGATTCAGTGTGGTCTGGGTAGAACGGGTAAGATGTTTGCCTATCAGCATTATAAGGTAAAACCTGATATTATGACTCTTGCTAAACCATTAGGAGGAGGATTGCCTCTAGGGGCCTTAATTGCCAAAGAAGAGGTAGCCTCAGTGTTTAAACCCGGTGACCATGGTACCACCTTCGGAGGAAATCCGGTAGCCTGCGCGGCAGCCCTGGCCTTTTTAGAAGCATTACAACAGGATAATATGGTGGCAAAATGTGCGCAAAAGGGTGACTATTTCCGGGAGAAATTGGAGACGCTAAGATTAAAATACCCGGATTTAATCAACGAAGTGAGGGTAATTGGGCTGATGGTCGGTTTAGAAGTGGTTAAAGATGGTCCTAAGATAGTTCAGAAAATGTTTGAGGAGGGTATCCTGATTAACTGTACTGCTGAGAAGGTACTCCGCTTTTTGCCTCCCTTAATTGTAAAAGAACAAGAGATTGATTTATTCATCTCTTGCCTGGATAAAGTAATGGCAGAAATAAAGTAAAGGCAGAGGAAAATAGGCTGGGATTTTTGTGAATTATAGTAGGCTAGAAATAATAAAATAAATTAAAAAATAGAAAATTTATTTATCAAGTAACAAGGTAATAAGGAGAGAAAATATGGCTAAAATTAAAAAGATTGTGTTAGCTTATTCGGGAGGTTTAGATACCTCCATTGCCATAAGATGGTTAAAAGAGAACTATTGTGAAGAGGTAGTGGCAGTAACTATTGATGTGGGGCAAGAAAGTGATCTGGAATTTGTAAAAGAGAAAGCCTTAAAAATTGGGGCAAGTAAATCCTATATTGTGGATGCTAAAGAAGAGTTTGCCCGTGAATATGTCTTACCGGGTTTGCAAGCTGGGGCTGTATATGAAGGGCATTACCCGCTGGCGACTGCCTATTCCCGCCCTTTAATAACTAAGATTCTGGTTGATTTAGCGGCAAAAGAACAAGCCCAGGCTATAGCTCATGGTAGCACTGGTAAGGGAAATGACCAGGTGCGATTTGAGGTATCAGCGGCTGCTTTAAATCCGGAATTAGAGGTAATTGCTCCGGCTAGAGAATGGGGATTTACCAGGGAAGAGGAAATCCGGTATGCCCAGCGATATGGTATTCCTATTCCCGTTGATACTGGTAGCCCTTACAGTATTGATCAGAATCTGTGGGGTAGGTCCTGTGAATGTGGAGTGCTGGAAGACCCCTGGGTGGAACCGCCAGAAGAGGTATACGAGTGGACCGCAAAGCCAGAAGAGGCCCCTGCTAAGCCTTCTTATCTGGAAATATATTTTGAAAGAGGAGTTCCTTTACGGATTAATGGTGAGCAAAAATCACTTGCTACTCTCATCTCTCAATTGAATAGAATAGGGGGAGAAAACGGGGTTGGCCGAGTGGATATGGTGGAAAATAGACTGGTTGGTATCAAATCCAGAGAGATATATGAATGTCCAGGGGCAATTATACTGTTAGCAGCTTATCAGGATTTGGAAAGCCTGGTCTTACCTGGTGATTTACTCCATTTTAAGCAGCTAATTGCCCAAAAATATGCCGAATTAACTTATAATGGTTTATGGTTTTCCCCTTTGAAAGAGTCATTAGATGGATTTGTTGGGGTTACTAAAGAGAGAGTGACTGGTTTAGTGAGAGTAAAATTAATTAAGGGGCAATGTTTGGTGGTAGGGAGAAAATCAGAGAATTCCCTCTATGATTTTAAGCTGGCTACCTATGAGGAAGGGGATACTTTTAATCAGGGCTATGCCCCCGGATTTATCAAACTGTGGGGTTTACCGAGTAAGGTCTATGCCTCAGTCAGCAAAAAAAATAAATAAAAAAGCGGAAATAAAGAAGGATTAGAGATGGATAAATTATGGGGTGGTAGATTTAAAAAAGAGATAAATAGTAAGATGAAGTCCTTCATTTCCTCTTTTTCCTTTGATAAAAAACTGGTGAGCTATGATATCAAAGGTAGTATTGCCCATGCTCTGATGCTGGGTAAAGGCAAGATTATCAAAGAAGAGGAAGCTGAGCAAATAGTAAAGGGATTAACAGAACTGCTGTCAGAAATAGAGGGAGGCAGCCTAATTGTAGAGGGGGGAGCGGAGGATGTTCATACCTGGGTAGAATACCAATTAAAGAAAAAAATAGGAAAAGTTGCGGAAAAACTTCATACTGCTCGCAGTCGTAATGACCAGATTGCCCTCGATGAAAGGATGTATCTCAAAGAAGAACTGGCTAATATTCAGGAAGTTTTAAGCGATTTATTACAGGCTATTTTGACCTCAGCCCGTAATTACTTAGGGGTCATTATGCCTGGTTATACTCATCTCCAGCATGCCCAGCCAGTTCTCTTTTCTCATCATTTGCTGGCTTATTTCTTTAAATTCAAACGAGATCAGGAAAGACTTAAGGATGTATATAAAAGGGTGGATGTGCTACCCTTAGGCTCTGCCGCTCTAGCTGGAACATCATATCCTATTGACCGGGAGTTTTTAGCAAAAGAGCTTAATTTCAGTAAGATTTCGGAAAACAGCCTGGATGCGGTGAGTGATAGGGATTTTATAATTGAATTTCTGGCTGCAGCAGCCTTAATTATGTCCCATCTCAGTAGTTTGGCTGAAGAATTGATTTTATGGTCTTCTCGAGAGTTTGACTTTGTAGAACTGGATGAATCTTTTTCTACTGGAAGCAGCATCATGCCCCAGAAAAAAAATCCTGATGCGGCAGAGCTTATCAGAGGAAAGACCGGGAGAATTTATGGTCATTTATTGTCATTACTTATGGTGGTGAAGGCTTTACCCCTGGCTTATAACCATGATTTACAGGAAGATAAGGAACAACTCTTTGATTCTGTGGAAGTATTAAAGGATGCTATTATCATTATGAGGGGCATGATTCAAACATTACAGATTAAAGCTGATCATATGAGGTCCAGTGTAGAAGGTGATTTTTCCAATGCCACTGAACTGGCTGATTATCTGGTACGTAAAGGATTATCTTTTCGGGAAGCCCATAGAGTGGTTGGCGAGATAGTATTGTATAGTGTTGAACACCAAAAGAGTTTAGAACAGCTTACCTTAGAAGAGTTACAACAATTTCACAGTCTTTTTACGGCAGATGTTTTTTCTTTCTTAACTCCAGAGGCAGTTGTGAATGCCAAGAAATCCTACGGTGGCACCTCCCTAGAAAGGGTAAGAGAAACCATAGCAGAAGAGGAAAAGAAATTAAATTATTGAAAGATAATAAGATAATAAGATAAGAATTACTACCCTTTTTTATTTATTCACTTATTAAGTTTTTTTATTTGACTTTCTTAGTATCAGGTCGTATTATTGAAGCTACGATATTCGTAATATATAGGGTAGGTATATTGTATAACGTATAACGCATAACGTATACCGTTAAAATTAGTCGTTAGTATCTGGTATTTAGNNATTTAGTTTGCCTATTACTTATTACCGGTTACTTATTACTGAATTGGCTCCTGGCAATGACAAAATCGTATACCGTATATCGTATAACGTATATCGTTTAAATACAGTCGCTAGTCGGAAGTTATTTCAGGGATTGTTCAGGGGAAACCTCTCTTGAATATCTTGTAGTATCGGAATTTCAAAAAAATT
>DKFO01000034.1:12793-29242 GCA_002452835.1 Candidatus Atribacteria bacterium UBA6794
TAACTGTTTTCAGATAAAAGATGCGGGTATAAGTGAATGAGATTGCTTCGTCGCCTCGCTCCTCGCAATGACAAAAAGAGTATATCGTATAACGTATATCGTTGAAATACAGTTGCTAGTCGGAAGTTATTTCTGGGGTTGTCAAGGGGAAGGATTCCCCTTGAATATCTTGTTTATGAAACAAGATTACATTTCTTTAAAAAGTATTCTCTTTGAGGGGTTTCAGGGGAAACCTCCCCTGAATATCTTGTTGGATGAGTAGAAAGATGAGTAAAAAAAGTAAGCAACCAAATGAAATTGCCTCTGAAATAGATAAGTTTTTTCTCCAGTTAACTGAAATACTATGGCAACATGTTACCCAATGTTATGAGAGCACGAAAGGTAATGAGAAAAAATCTTTAACTATTACGGAGCATTTTATTATTGAATTTTTAGGGGAAGAATCTTTTGCTTCTATGAGTAGACTCTCTCAAGTAATTCATGTAGCACCTACCACTATGACCAGTATGGTAGACCGTTTGATAAAACGTGGCCTTTTAGAGAGACATCGTGCCCAGCAGGATCGCAGAAAAGTTTTGGTCAGTCTCTCAGAAAAAGGTAAACAATTCTATGAAGTTCATTATCAGGAATCACTCAAACTCTATTCCTATTATTTAAATAAATTGCCGGATAAAGGAAAGCAGTTTCGCCAGAACATTAATGAGCTTAGAAAAAATATTGATTATTTAAAGGGGAAGGATTCCCCTTGAATATCGCAATTGCCAGGCAATTTCGATATTCTTAAAAAACAATTATCTTAAATAAGTAAAATAAGTAATATCAATATACTAATCCTCTCCCTTAGAAGGGAGAGGAAAGGTGAGGGTGATAATGAGGGGTTTCAGGGGAAACCTCCCCTGAATATCTTGTAGCTTAATAGCTAAATGATGGCACTGCTATTTATTTAGTCCAACTTACTATTATTATAAGTATAAGTATCTATTGGGTAGATTATTAAGGAGAAAAAAACATGACCGAAAAGGAAAATCTAAGTAATAATTCTAAATCTAAAAAATATTACCAGAAAGAGATAAAAGAAATCGAGTTAGAACTAAATACATCTTTGCAAAGAGGATTATCTACCTCTGAAGCTAAAGAACGGCTAGAAAAATTTGGGCTAAATCAGTTAAAAGAAGGTAAAAAAAGAACAGTTTGGCATATGCTCTTAGACCAGTTTAAGGATATCCTAATCATTATTTTACTAATCTCTGCTGCTATTTCCCTATTCTTAGGAGAGGTGACCGATGCCATAGTAATCGGAATCATTGTTATTTTGAATGCTATCCTGAGTGTCTTTCAGGAGTATAGAGCGGAGCAGTCTCTGGAAGCCTTGAAAAAGATGACTGTGCCTGAGACTCTGGTAATTAGAGATGGAAAACAAAGAAAGATAAAATCACTTCAATTAGTTCCTGGTGACCTGGTTCTATTGGAATCAGGAGACCGTATTCCCGCTGATCTTCGTTTGGTGGAAACAACCGAGCTGAGAATTCAGGAGTCAGTGCTGACCGGTGAATCTGAACCGGTAGAAAAGCATACTCAACCCATTACTGCTGAGGATATTTCTTTAGGAGATCGAGCTAATATGGCTTATATGGGAACCTCTGTGATTGCCGGTAGGGGGAAGGGGTTGGTGGTAGCCACCGGCATGGATACCGAAATGGGTCAGATTGCCGGCATGCTACAGGAACAGAAAAAGGAATTAACTCCTCTGCAAAAAAAATTAAATCAGGTGGGCAGGAATTTAGGTGCCATTATTCTGGTGATAATTACTATCGTCGTTTTGTTAGGTTATCTCAGAGGGATTGCCTTTTTTGATATGTTTCTAACCGGTATTTCCCTGGCTGTTGCGGCAGTACCGGAAGGATTACCGGCAGTGGTAACCATTGTCTTAGCCTTGGGAGTCCAGCAGATGAGTAAGAAAAATGCTATTATCAGACGTTTACCAGCAGTGGAAACATTAGGTGCCACTACGGTAATCTGCTCGGATAAGACCGGTACCTTGACCCAGAATCAGATGACAGTCCAGAAGCTGGTATTGGTTGATCGGGAAATTGAGGTTGAAGGGGTTGGTTATCAACCCTTTGGTCAATTTAAAGAGGGTAATAAACCAATTCAGCCTAATGATGATCAAACTGTATCTCTGCTCCTGAAAGCAGCAGCTCTGTGCAATAATTCTTCCTTAAGGCAGAATGAAGAAAATAATCAGTGGGAGATTATCGGTGACCCAACCGAGGGAGCCTTGGTGGTAGTTGCTGCCAAAGCTGGTTATCAAAAAGAGGAATTAGAAACAGAATATCCCCGCCTGAAAGAATTTCCCTTTGACTCGGAACGCAAGAGAATGTCTACCATTCATCAAACCCCGGAAGGAAGAAAAATAATCTTGGTAAAGGGAGCTCCTGATCAGGTGCTGGAACATTGTGTAAGCTATAGTAGTAATGGGAAAATAGCTCCCTGGTCTGAATCTCAGCAAACACAGATTACCAATCAGAATAAAAAATTAGCCTCCCAGGCCCTTCGCATGCTGGCAGTTGCTTATCGGGAAATAGACCCAGAGGAGGAAGAACAGTTAAATAATAACGTAAAATTAGATATTGCTAAGATAGAAAATCAATTAATTTACCTGGGATTGATTGCTATGATTGACCCACCCCGAAAGGAGGCTATTCAAGCGGTGCAAACATGTCGCCAGGCCGGTATTCGTCCGGTTATGATAACCGGGGATTATGCGCTAACTGCCCGTGCTATTGCTGAGGAGTTGACTATTTATCGTCCCGGTGATGAAATTATTACTGGTTTAGAATTGGAGAAAATGTCCCAGGAAGAACTGGAAAAAGTAGTTCTGAAGACTACCATTTTTGCTCGAGTATCACCACGACATAAAATGAGAATAGTGCAGGCTTTACAGAAAAATAATCAGGTAGTAGCCATGACTGGCGATGGAGTAAACGATGCTCCTGCTTTGAAAGAAGCAGACATTGGCATAGCAATGGGCATTACTGGCACTGATGTTTCTAAAGAGGCAGCTGATATGATCTTGACTGATGATAATTTTTCCTCCATTGTCTCTGCTGTGGAAGAAGGGAGAAAAATATATCAAAATATTCGGAAGTTTATTCGCTATCTATTATCCTGTAATTTAGGAGAGATTGTTACTATCTTTATAGCCATTCTAATTGGTTTACCCCGTCCACTACTACCCATTCAAATTCTCTGGGTTAATCTGGTGACTGATGGCTTTCCAGCCTTAGCTTTAGGATTAGACCCAGCAGAAAAGGATATCATGAAAAAGCCTCCCCGTAATCCTAAAGAGGGCATTTTTTCTGGTAAGATGGGATTTAATATCTTCTCTCAGGGAATCTTTATCGGGTTTATCACTTTAATTGCTTTTTATTATGGCTATAGCCAGTATTCTTTGGTGGTGGGGGAAACAATGGCTTTTGGTACCTTAAGTTTTACCCAATTATGGCAATCCTTAAATTCCCGTTCTGATAAATTTTCCTTGTTTAAGTTAGGTATTTTCTCTAATCGTTATTTGGTTCTGGCTATCCTGGGTTCTGGTCTATTACAACTGGCTGTTATGGTAATACCCTACTTACAGTCTGTATTTGAGGTTAGCTCACTTAGCTCTGCTCAGTGGCTGGTGATTATTCTTATCTCCTTTACCCCCTTACCTTTTGTGGAAATATTAAAAAAATTAAAATTAACTTATTGATGTTGACTATTAAGAATTATTCCAGCGCTAATCATATTTATTTATCTCGGGAATATGATATACTATAAAATTAGAGTCACTCTAATCCTCTCCCTTAGAAGGGAGAGGTAAGGTGAGGGTGATGATGAGGGGTTTCAGGGGATACCTCCCCTGATTATCTTGTTGCTAAAACAAGATAGCATTTCTTTGTAAGATATTTTTCTGTATTTTTATTTAAAATTTACTCAATACTAGATACTCAATACTAACAGGAGAGGGGTTGTCAAGGGGAAGGATTCCCCTTGAATATCTCATTTCAATTTTAGTTTAAGGTGTGACAATATGAGTTGTGATGTTAAGGAAATTATTCAGGAATTGGAGAATGATTACACCATTCGTCCTTATCTAACGGCATTAGAGCATCTACCAGCACAGGAAGCCCGTTTAGCTGATTTTCCTGATTGGTTGGATAAAGCATTGGTTAATCAATTGCAACAAGATGGCATTACCAGTCTCTATGCTCATCAAGCCAGTGCCTTAGAGGCAGTTAATGATGGTCAGAACATAGTGGTAGTTACCCCTACTGCTTCGGGTAAAACTCTCTGTTACAATCTACCAGTTTTAGATAAAATTATGAAGGAGCCGGAAAGCCGAGCACTTTATCTTTTTCCTACCAAAGCCCTCTCTCAAGACCAGCTAAGAGAACTTTACCGTTTGATAGAAGCCTTAGATAAATCGATAAGTACTTTCACTTATGATGGGGACACCCCGGTCTCAGCACGTTCTGCTATCCGCAACCAGGGTCACATTATAGTTACCAATCCGGATATGCTACATACTGGAATATTACCCCATCATACTAAGTGGTATAGATTATTTCAGAATTTAAAATATGTGGTTATGGATGAAATTCATATTTATCGGGGTGTATTCGGAAGTCATATGGCTAATGTCCTGCGCCGACTAAGGCGGATTTGTGAATTTTATGGGGCAAAACCACAGTTTATCTGTTGTTCTGCTACTATTGCCAATCCTTTAGAATTAGCAGAAAAAATTACGGAGGGGAAATTCACCTTAATTAATAATAATGGCGCACCCAGTGGGGAGAAGTATTTCCTGTTCTACAACCCACCGGTAGTAAACAGACCACTGGGTATCCGTAAAAGCCTGATTAAAGAGACCGCTCGGCTGGTAAGTAAATTTTTAAACCACGATATTCAAACCATTGTTTTTGCTCGTAGCCGCCTGACTACTGAACTATTAACCAGTTATCTGAAAGATTATTTAACCAAAATTGGGCAGGACCGGGATTTAGTTCGAGGATATCGTGGAGGTTATCTACCCAATTTACGACGAGAAATTGAAAAAGGTCTCAAAGATGGGCTTATTAAAGGGGTAGTCAGCACCAATGCCCTGGAATTAGGGGTGGATATCGGGCAGCTGGATGCCTGTTTTATCGCTGGTTATCCAGGCACCATTGCCAGTACCTGGCAACAGGCTGGTCGAGCGGGTAGACGTATTCATTCCTCCGTTGCTGTTCTGGTAGCCTCCAGTATTCCCCTGGACCAATATATTATCAATTCCCCGGATTACTTTTTTAAAGAAACACCGGAGAACGCAGTAATTGATGCCAACAATTTAAGTATTTTAATCAGTCACATCAAATGCGCTGCTTTTGAACTTCCTTTTCGAGCGGGTGAACAATTTGGCTCAGAGGAGCTGGAAGAGATATTACAATTTCTGGAGGAAAAAGGTTTCATTCATTTCACCCAGCATAAATGGCACTGGATGAGTGAGGCTTATCCTGCCGATGAAATTAGTTTACGTAGTGCTTCTCCGGACAATTTTGCCATTATTGATTTAGAAAAAGGCGAAAACAAGGTTATCGGAGAGATAGATCGGGAAAGTGCTCCCACTACCATTTACGAAGGTGCTATTTATATTCATGAAGGTGAACAATATACTATTACCAAACTGGATTATAATGATTATAAGGCCTATGCCAAAAAGGTAGATGTTAACTATTACACTGATGCCCAGGTAGAAAGTCATATCAAGGTTCTGGAGGTCTTTGAGGAAAAAGAGGAAGAAAATATGAAACACCAGTATGGGGAGATAGCCATTACTACTATCTCCACCAGGTATAAAAAGGTAAAATTCTATACTCATGAAAATCTGGGCTATGGGAAAATTAATTTACCGGCCGAGGATATGCACACTACTGCTTATTGGCTGATTCTCTCAGCGGCATTTTCCAATCTGGCAGGAGGGAAGATATCTTCTGGATTTACCTTTGATTTAGGGGGAGGCTTATTAGCCCTCTCTAATATCATGGTTAATGTCACTCCCTTATTTATTATGTGTGACCCTAAAGATATCAGGGCGGTAGCTCAAGTGCGATCTCCTTTTACCGATTTACCCACTCTTTTTATTTATGATAATTATCCCGGGGGAGTTGGTTTTAGTGAGAAGATTTTTGAGTTTCGGGATAAAATTTTGAGGGCTGCCCGGGATTTGATTGAAAATTGTGGTTGTGAGGAAGGTTGTCCCTCCTGTGTTGGTCCCATTAATCAGGTAGGCAGTAACGGTAAACAGAGTGCCCTTTTTATTCTGAAGGAGGCAATCCACTGACTATGGATTTAAAGGATCGACTGGAGAAGATTGAGAGTTTAAAAAGAAAGGTTCAGCAAGTTAATAATAATTACCAAAAGAGCAGCTCTTCCTATTGGAAAGCCAGAACGCCTCTTTCCATTTCTGAGGTTATCACTGGAAACCTTATGGCTACCCCCTATGGTCCCTGTTTTTTTACGGAAAAGAATATTCCTTTAGAGAGTTCTTTTGGTGAACTTTCCCTCTTAGATATGGTGAATTATTTTCCTTCAGGATTGGATTTATGGATACCAAAATTTAAAGAGGAAAATAATGACTTTCAATTAGAAGATATCCTATTTTTTGATACCGAGACTACTGGATTGGCGGGAGGCTCTGGAACTTACATTTTTTTATTAGGGTTGGGTTATTTTAAAGAAGATTCCTTTTGGGTTAGACAATATTTTATGTCAGACTACCACGAAGAAGAGGCCTTATTGTGGGCTGTAAACCAGTTTTTTATTCAGGGTTTTAAATTACTGGTTTCTTATAATGGTAAAAGTTATGATTATCCCTTACTTCAGACCCGTTACATTATGATGCGTCTCCCTTTACAATTAAACACTACTTATCATCTTGATTTATTATTCCCCACCAGAAGATTATGGAAGAGAAGATTACAAGACTGTTCTTTACCTCATATAGAAAAGAAGATACTCAATATTTTTAGAGAGGAAGACCTCCCGGGTTACCTTATTCCTCAGGTCTATTTCCGTTATCTCCAGGATAAGGATGCTCGTCCTCTCAAAACAGTCTTTGCCCATAATTTACAGGATATTGTTTCCCTGGCTATTTTGACTGCCCGGATTGGACAAATTTTTCAGGACCAGGACCCATTACGCAGGGTAAGATCGGGGCTGGATCTCTTTAGTATGGGCAAGATTTATGAGGGAAACAAAGATTTTCAATATAGCAGTAAATGTTATGAAGAGGCCTTAAATGGTAACTTATCAGAGGAAGAATCACTGGAAGCATTAAAATTATGTTCCTTTGCCTATAAAAGACAGGGGGAGTGGAAGAAGGCGGAACAGGCCTGGTGTGATCTTATTTCCTTAAGCCGGGGGAATAGGAAATTTATTTTTTATCCCTATGAAGAATTAGCTAAATATTATGAGCATATCCTGAAAGACTATTGGCAGGCAGAGAGAATAGTAGAGGAGGCTCTGTTCAGATTGGGGCAGGAAAGTATTAAAGAGGAAAATAAGAAGCAATGGCAACAAGCCCTACATCACCGCCTGAAAAGAATAAAAAGAAAACAGAAGATAATAAGGAGTATTTGATGAAAAGAGTTGATTTAAAGTATTGTACCAAATGTGGTTATCAGCTACAAAGTAAAATTATAGATGGTAAAGAGCAAAGGTATTGTCAGCATTGCGATACCATCTACTACGAGAACCCTATTCCCAGTGTAGCGGTAATAGCCCGGAATGAAAAAGGCCAATTACTCTTAGTGAAAAGGAAAGAGGAACCTAAAAGAGGTTTCTGGGCTTTGCCGGGAGGTTTTATTGATAATGGGGAATCGGCCATTCAAGCTGCCTTGAGGGAGCTACAAGAAGAAACCGGTTTGGAAGGTATTGTTAAGAGATTTATTAAGATTTACAATCATGAAAGTAAAAAGTATGGTTATGTCATAATTATTGTCTATGAAGTTACTATCACTAAAGGACAATTAAGAGCCGGAGATGATGCTGAATGTGCTGATTTTTTCGATATGGAAGAATTACCTCCCCTGGCTTTTCCTTATCAGGAGGAAGCAGTGGCAGAGGTGGCCGGAGCCGGGCTTACCCATCTTCCCAAAAGCAGCAGAGTCCATACTCATTGATAAATTCTGAATAAATAAGATATATGGAAAGAGGTAGAGAAAGATGGCAGAGGTTAAATTTTTTAGAAAGAATGATTTAAAAGTAAAACCAGTATTGAAAAGCTCTCAATTAAGAGTAGTGGCAAACGAGCATGTCATGATGACTTTATTTGACTTTGGTCCTCATGATTCGGTTATGCCCAATCATCATCATCCTCATGAACAAATCAGTTATATTCTGAAAGGCTCAGTAAAGATGACTGCTGGTGGGAAGAGCCAGATACTCAATAGTGGAGAAGGAGCAGTAATACCATCGGAGGTAGAACATGAGGTAGTTGCTCTGGAAAAAGACACTCAGGTATTAGATATTTTTTATCCTTTAAGAGAAGATTATTTGTCCTGAGATATAAAGCTAAAAAAGGAATTTTGGTGATTGAGAAAGACGATGAATTTTATCCCAAAATAAAAGAAATGGTGATTAAAAATCAATAGGAGGAACAGTCTATGAAAGTTATAGATTATCATCAGGTACCATTAGAGGAGGTTAGCGGAGAGGCAAAAGGGGTAAAGGTACGCTGGCTTATTTCTGATAAGGATAAAGCCAAAAATTTTGCCATGAGATTATTTGAGGTAGAAGCAGGGGGGTTTACCCCAGCTCATAGCCATGATTGGGAACATGAGGTTTTTGTTCTGGAAGGTGAAGGAGAGGTTAACATAGAGGGGAAAGTTTATCCTATCAAAAAGGATAGTGTAGTATTGGTAGAGCCAGCTCAGAAGCATACCTTTAAGAACACCGGGGGAAGTATGTTAAAATTTCTCTGTTTGATACCTTACAAATAAACACTAACTAAAAATTGGAAAGTAGTAAGAATTTGTGGTAAGAAAGTTATTTATGAAAATATTGGCAGTTGATTTTGATGGAGTTATTAGTGATAGTGCTCTAAAGTCTTTATTTGTCAGTCATAATGCCTATTGTCGGCATTTTGGACCTGAAGTTAAAAAGAATTTTGGTGGTAAATTATTTACTTTTGAAAATTGGGAACAAATGAAAAAAGAATACAGGCGGGAAATGGAAAAATACAGGAAATTACGTGTCTATGTAGAGTTACCCGGTGATTTTTTGGTTATCATCAGAATTATTGAAGAGCAAATAGAAGTAAATAATCAGGAGGAATTTATTAAAATTCGTAATCAGCTGAATTTTGATTACCATTTTTTTCAGGAACTATTTTTTCAGGAAAAAGAAAGATGGCAAAAGAAGGATTTTGCCAGCTGGTTTTCCTTATCTCCCATTTATGAGGAGGTGGTAGCCGGAATTAAACAATTTTTAGCTCAAGGAGTAAAGGTCGTTATCGCTACCTCGAATTTAGGTAAGGCTATTTATCCGGCTTTCCACCCTGATTATCTTGGCTTTCAGATAGCAGAGCAGGATATTTTTGATAAGAATTGTGGTCCCAGAAAATCAGACCATATGAAGGCTATTGTAACTCGATATAAAGTTAATTTTAATGAGATCTATTTTGTAGATGACCAGCTGAGTTACCTGGAAGAAGCCCAGGTCTTAGGGGTAAATGTTTTTCTGGCTGGTTGGGGTTATTGTAGCGAAGAACAAAAGAAGGTGGCCTATAAAAAGGGAATAACGGTAATTGAAAAAGAAAAAAATTTTTATCCTACCATGAAACGGTTTTTTGATCAGGTAGGGTATTAAGAAATATTAAAATTAAGAAATATTGAAATAAAACTTCAGGAGGAGGAATATCAAATGGAAAATTATACCGATTTAAACCCGGGCAAGAGAATTTTACTGGGACCCGGTCCCAGTGATGTTCATCCCCGGGTTCTAAAGGCGATGTCTACCCCTCTGGTAGGACATCTCGACCCTGATTTTCTAGAAATTATGAATGAAACCAGAGAAATGTTAAAAGAGGTATTTCAAACCAGAAATGAGCTAACTATTGCCCTTTCCGGGACCGGGAGTGCCGGTATGGAAGCCTCTTTGATAAACCTTTTAGAGCCTGATGATAAGGCCGTGGTCTGTATTGCTGGCTTGTTTGCACAGAGGATGGCTGATATTGTGAAACGCTGTGGGGCAGAACCCATCATCGTAGAGGCAGAATGGGGAAATATTATTGAACCAGAGAAAGTTAGAAAGGTCTTACAGGAAAACAAAAAGATTAAATTACTGGCTATTGTCCATGCCGAGACCTCCACCGGAGTAAGACAACCCTTAGAGGAGATTTCCCAGCTGGTAAAGGAGGTCGGTGCCCTCTTGGTGGTGGATGCCGTAACCTCTTTAGCTGGCATACCGGTGGAACCTGATCAGTGGCAGGTGGATGCCATCTACAGTGGTAGCCAAAAATGTTTAAGTTGTCCTCCCGGTTTGGCTCCCATCTCTTTCAGTGAGAATGCTATGCAATCTATTGCCAAAAGAACCACCCCCATCCAGAGCTGGTATCTGGATATAGGGATGCTGCAGAGTTATTGGGGTAAAGAACGATTTTACCATCATACCGCACCTATCAGTATGATATATGCCTTAAGAGAAGCCTTGCGCCTGGTACTGGAGGAAGGGTTAGAAAAACGTTTCCAGAGACACCAACTTCACTCTCGAGCACTGGTAGCCGGGTTAGAAGCGATGGGTTTAGAGATGGTAGCTCCACCCCAATATCGTTTACCAGAGTTAAATGCAGTTTATATTCCAGAGGGAATTGATGACCTTACGGTAAGAAGAGCACTGTTGCATGATTATGGCATCGAAATTGGAGGAGGACTGGGTAAATTTAAAGGTAAAGCCTGGCGTATTGGACTGATGGGCTACTCCTGCTCCCGTAGTAATGTGATGCTCTTTTTATCAGCACTGGAGAATATCTTGCAGCAGGAAGGGTATTCCATAGCGGAACATGGTATTCTAGCAGCCCAGGAAATATACCAACAAAAATAGCTATAACTATATAGATAATAGCTATACAGCTATTTTCCTTATTATTAAAAACAAAAGATTTTAAAGTACTCTAATAAAAAAAGAGAGGAATATCAATTCCTCTCTTTTTTTATTTAAGAGATACCAATTAATGAAAACTTATTGACCCATTGACTAATTATTTATTTTATTTCATTTCAGCCAGTTCACCCTCTGTTTTAGCTACCACTACAGCACAGGCACCATCTCCGGTTACATTTATAGCAGTTCTTGCCATATCTAATATTCGGTCAATTCCGGCTATTAAGGCCACCCCTTCTAAAGGTAATCCAACCGAGGTAAGTACCATTGATAACATAACCAGACCTGCACCTGGAACGCCGGCTGTTCCTATAGAGGCTAATAAGGCGGTTAGCAATATTGTTAATTGCCCGCCTAATCCCAGATGAATTCCGTAAGCCTGAGCTACAAATAAGGCGCAGATGCCCTGATAAAGGGCAGTACCATCCATATTTACTGTGGCTCCTAAAGGAAGTACAAAACTGGCAATACTGGGTGATACTCCCAAATTTTCCTGGGCAGCACGCATAGAGACGGGAAGCGTACCTGAACTGCTACAGGTGGTGAAAGCAAGTAAAGTTGCCTCGGCAAAACCTTTGAAAAATTTTAAGGGACTCATCTTAGCAACAAGAGATAGCATTCCTGAATAGACAACAACAGCATGAATTATAACTCCCAGATAGACCGCGAGGATAAGTTTGGCAAAAGGTATTAACACAGATAGACCATGTTTACCAACTGTAACGGCAATGAGGGCTAAAACACCGTAAGGTGCGAATTCCATTACAATACCAGTCAGTTTATACATGGTCTCGGCAAAACCTTCGAAAAATGTTAAGACTGCTTTCCCCTTTTCCCCGGCTCTGGTCATGGCATAACCAAAGAAGAGTGCGAAGACAATGACCTGAAGTATAGTTCCCTGCGCCATGGCACCAATAGGATTGGTGGGAATCAGATTTATTAGAGTATCAATCAAGGAAGGGGCTTTGGCTGCTTCTTGAGCAGTACCCTCTAATACTAAATTCATACCTGCCCCAGGTTGGAGAATATTTCCTATCAATAAACCGATAATGATGGCAATAGCCGTAGTGACTAAATAATAAGCAATTGTTTTACCAGCTACTCTCCCTAACTTTTTAGGATCGGCAATACTTGATACACCAACTACCAGACTGGAAAAAATTAAAGGCACAATGAGCATTTTCAATAAATTGAGAAAAATGGTACCAATCGGTTGAATCCAGCTAATCCCGGGTCCCCATATTGCACCTAAAATTATTCCTATGATAAAACCAATGAGAATTTTTTGAAATAATTTCATTTTGACCTCCATTTAAAAAACAATAAAACATAGAATAATCTAATCAATTTTATTTGGTTATTATATTTTCTACCCTTATCACCCCCAGTAGTATTAATTTTTTTACTAGCTTTAATATTTTATTCCAGGTCTATGTGCTAAAAATTAACAGAAACAACTTCAGAATATTAGAAAAACTTTATTAAATTCTAAATTAGTATTTTGCCTGATTAACATCAGGGCTTTCTCTATTTCTTAATTTCTTAATATAAAAATTTAAGGCAGGCGGGCTCTGGTAATCGGCCAGAAGACCACCGAAGCCTTACCAATTATATTTTCTCGGGGCACAAATCCCCAGAAACGACTATCACTACTATTTATCCGATTATCACCAAGGACAAAATAGGAATCTGCTGGTACCGTTATTTCAGGCATTGTTTCAAAGGAGCGGTGTGTAACGTAATCTTCTTCTAATCTTTCTCCATTGAGATAGACAATTCCATCCACTATTTTTACTTTATCCCCCTCCATAGCAATCACTCTTTTAATATAATTATGATTCTGGTCAATAGGGGGCTTAAAAATGACAATATCACCATGTTTTGGTTCAGATAATCTATAGACGATCTTGTTGCAAATTAACCTTTCTCGGTCAAAGAGGGTATCTTCCATGGAAGCACCCTTTACAACAGTTACCTGTCCTATGAAAGTGATAATAATGAAGGCAATAATACCAGCACTTACCACTGTTTCGATTAATTCACGCCACATAGGTTTTACCTTTTTTCCATTTTTCTTATCAAGAACCTTATTACTTTTTTTCATTACTTCCCTTTCTATTTCCTATTTTATTGGTTATATTCATCTTTATTGAAAATTATATCACATTTCCATAATTTTAATAATAATAAACTAAAAAATGTTTTACCAGAAAGAGGAAACAAGATATAATTATAAAATATATTTTAAGGTATCGGAATTTCAATAATTCCAATAACTTAAAATAAAGGATTGATTTGTGATAAAAAATTTAGCAAGATAAGATATGGAAGGGTAATGTACTCTTTTTAGATAAGAAACAATATATTTTTACACTATCTCCCTATTCCTCTCCCTTAGACGGGAGAGGGAAGGTGAGGGTGAATAGGGTATATCGTATATCGTATAACGTATACCGTTAAAATTAGTCGCTGGTTGTTAATATCTGGCATTTAGTTTGCCTATTACTTATTACTGGTTACTTATTACTGATTAGTCTCCTTGCAATGACAAAAATCGTATACCGTATTACGTATAACGTATATCGAATTTTATGTTATGTCTTTTATCTAATGAAACCGAATACAGATATGCTCATCATCATATCCCTCTCCTTTAGAGGGAGAGGGAGGGGAGAGGGGGATAAATTATTACCTTATAAGGAGGAATAATACTATTCGTACCATTATCTTTGACCTTGATGATACCTTAATACAAACCTCTAAAATTTACCATCAAGCCCGGGATGAATTTGCCCGGATTATGTTTATCCTGGGATTTCCCAGGGAAGAAGTTCTGGAAAAGCTTGATGAAATTGATATCAAGCATATCCAGGAGCAGGGTTTTGCCAAAGAAAGGTATCCTTTAAGCCTGATTAAGACCTATCATTATTACTGTGAGTGTTCTGGTAAGAAAATTGACCTTCAAACAGAAAAGGAAATTGCCGCCATAGGCTGGAAAGTTTTTCAGCAAATTCCAGAGCAGGTAGAGGGAGCTGATTTAGTATTAAATAATTTAAAAGGACGTTATTTCTTAATACTGGCAACTCTGGGAGATCCGGAAATACAACACCAGAAGATAAGGTATTCTGGATTACAGTCTTATTTTTCGGCTATCTATGTCTTAAATTATAAAACTGCTGAGGAATATCTCCAGATTATTAAACAACATAATCTCAAGAAAGAAAAAACCTGGATTATTGGTAATAGTATTCGCTCTGATTTAAATCCTGGATTAGAATTGGGGCTAAATTGTATTTTAATACCTGCTTCTACCTGGAAATTTGAGGAAGAAAAACCAATTTCCAATCATTATTTACAATTAAAATCTCTGGTAGAAGTATTGAATTATCTATGAAAAAATATCCTTCTTATCTCAATCTAAGCAAAGTTCAATTTCAAAGACGGATTAGAGCAGCCTATCATGGTCTTCAGTCCTGCTGTCTCTGTCCCCATCATTGTGGGGTAAATCGCATTGCCGGTCAAAAGGGCTTATGTCGTTCTACTGCTCAACTCACAGTGGCCAGCTACAATGCTCATTTTGGAGAGGAACCTCCTATTTCGGGTAGTCGTGGTTCAGGAACTATCTTTTTTAGTAATTGTACTTTACGTTGTCTATTTTGTCAGAATTATCCTATCAGCCAGCTGGGTCATGGTAATCCCGTTTCTATTTCAGAATTATCCAAAATGATGCTTGATTTACAAAAACAGGGATGTCATAATATTAATCTAGTAACGCCAACTCATTTTGTAGCCCAAATCTTAGCGGCAATAGGAGAGGCCAAATCGAAGGGACTTTCTATACCCATCGTGTATAATACCAGTGGTTATGAATCTTTGGCTACCTTAAAGTTATTAGAGGGGATTATCGATATTTATCTTCCTGATGCCAAGTATGCTGATAACCTTATTGCTAAAAAGTATTCTCAGGCGGAGAATTATTTTTCAGTCATGAAAGAAGCACTGCGCGAGATGTATCGCCAGGTGGGTGATTTAAAAGTAGATCAGAATGGTATTGCCATTTCCGGCTTGATTATACGTCATTTGGTGTTACCAAATAATCTATCAGGTAGTGATAAGATATTACCATGGATTGCTCAGAATATATCTCCAGAAACTTATCTTAGTTTGATGTCTCAATATTTTCCTGCCTTTCAGGCGGATAAATATCCTGAACTTTCTCGCCGCATTACTCGTGCCGAATATAGTAAGGCTAAGCTGGCCTTTGAGCAATGTGGATTAAAAAACGGTTGGTTGCAACAAAATGAATAGAATTAGTAATATGAATAGAAAAAAATCCAGTCTTAAAGCAGAAATAATCCTGTTAGGGGTAGTGGTGATCTGGGGTTATACCTTCCCGGTAATCAAAAAGGTACTGCTGGAGATTCCCCCTTTTACTTTTCTAAGCTACCGTTTTTTACTGGCTTTTGCGGTCATTTATTTAATCTTTTCCAAGCAGCTAAGAAGAATTGAATTAAAGACTATTAAGGATGGATTTCTGGTCGGATTATTTCTTTTTATTGGTTATTTTGGACAGACTGTAGGGACCCAATTTACCACCGCTACCAAAACTGCTTTTATTACTGGCACCTCGGTAGTTCTGGTTCCTATTTTTTCCTTTTGCTGGCTCAAAGAGAAAATTCAGCTTAATTCAGTTATGGGGGTGTTTCTGGCTATGATTGGTCTGTGGCTTATGAATTCTAACGGTACCCTGTATCATATCAATTTAGGTGATTCTCTGGTTTTCCTGGGGGCGGTTGGTTTTGCCTTCTATATTATTGCTGTTCATATTTATACCCAAAAACATAATTATGTCCAGCTGGTCTTTATCCAGTTAGTTACCGTTGCTCTTCTCTCTTTTTTGATGGCTATCATCACGGAGAGAGAAGCCTTACATTTTTCCTATGGTTTTCCGGTATACTGGGCTATTGTGGTCACCGGATTATTTGCTACCGCTCTTGCCTTTTATCTCCAAAATCGTTATCAACGTCATTCCAGCCCTACTAAGATTGCCCTTATTTTTGCTGCCGAGCCAGTCTTTGGTGCTCTTTTTTCTTACCTAATTTTAGGGGAAACTATTGGTGTTTTTGGTATTATTGGTGGGTTGGCGATTTTTGCAGGCATGTTTATTGCTCAGGTGGAAAAGACTTAAAAAGTATTAGGAAAAAATTTTAATTTTAAATATAATGTAAAATGTAAATAAAACCAGATATTCAGGGGAGGTATCCCCTG
>DKFO01000034.1:29256-30541 GCA_002452835.1 Candidatus Atribacteria bacterium UBA6794
GAGATGGTGTAAAAATATATTGTTTTTTATCTAAAAAGAGTATTTAATAGTATCAGAATTTTTTTGAAATTCCGATACTATAAAATAAGGATAAATATTATTAACTATGTTAAATATATTAAACACTCTTCACCCGCTAATACAGGCCTTAATGGCCGGGATTTTCACCTGGGGTATGACTGCTTTAGGTGCAAGTATGGTCTTTTTAACCAGGGAAGTGAATCGCAAGTTACTCGATACTATGTTAGGATTTGCAGCTGGTGTTATGATTGCGGCCAGTTACTGGTCACTTTTGGCACCAGCCATCGCTATGGCGGAAGAAGGGCCACTGCCAGCCTGGGTTCCGGCAGCTGTTGGTTTTTTGCTGGGAGGGATTTTTTTAAGAGGAATTGATGCCATATTACCTCACCTCCATGTCGGTTTACCTACCAGAGAAGCAGAAGGGGTTTCTACTAGCTGGCAGAGAAGCACACTGCTTATCCTGGCAGTCACTTTACACAATATTCCAGAAGGTCTGGCAGTGGGGGTAGCTTTCGGCGCAGTAGCTGCTGATTTGCCTACTTCCTCTCTTTCTGCAGCCATGGCCTTAGCCATCGGTATTGGCCTACAAAATTTTCCGGAAGGGACGGCTATTTCCCTGCCCTTAAGAGGAGAGGGTATGTCTGCTAAGAAAAGTTTCTACTATGGACAACTTTCAGGGATTGTAGAACCTATCTTCTGTATAATTGGTGTTTCAGCCGTTTTAGTTGCCCGCTCTATTCTGCCCTATGCCCTGGCTTTTGCCGCCGGTGCTATGATATTTGTGGTGGTAGAAGAATTAATACCTGAATCACAACAGAGAGGTCATTCCGACCTGGCCACTATGGGGGTAATGGTTGGCTTTGCCATCATGATGATCCTGGATGTATCTTTAGGCTAAAATTATTACTTCCTATGACAGCATTTTGCCCTTAACATTAATTTATTTTTCTTTTCCCCACCTATGACGCATAAAGCACCTTTAAGATTTGATTTTCAATATTTAGTGTGCTAAAATTATGCACTACAGCAAAAATATATAAAATAGTGCTTTTAAAAATAGAACATAATTTTTTAAATGAGGAATAATATATTTATCAGTTTGCAGTTAACTGTTTTCAGATAAAAGATGCGGGTATAAGTGGATGAGATTGCTTCGGCGCTTTGCTCCTCGCAATGACAAAATCGTGTACCGTATTACGTATAACGTATATCGTTAAAATATAGTTGCTAGTCGGAAGTTATTTCAGGGGATCTCAAGGGGAAG
>DKFO01000028.1:0-2185 GCA_002452835.1 Candidatus Atribacteria bacterium UBA6794
ATCATAAAATTGAGAAGCCCGATAGTGTTCTGGCTATAGGCGATACGGTTCAGACCCTGGTCACTAAGATTGACGATAAGAGAAAAAAGATTAGCCTAAGTATCAGAAGAGCAGAAAAAGAAGCACAGAAACGCTTGGTTAAAGACTATAATAATAATCAGGGTAATAACCGAATCTTACTAAAAGATGTATTTGGAGATATTTTAAATTTTAAAAATAAATGATTATAATTAAGATGATTAAGAATGAGGTAAATTTCATTTGGAACCAGAAGCTAAAAAAAGAACATATCTTTCTAATTTAAGACTGGGTGAAATTCTCATTAACCAGGGTTTAATCAACTCAGAACAGTTAAAGAAAGCCCTGGAAACCCAGAAGATTGAAAATAAAAAGAAAATTGGAGAAATTTTAGTCAATCAGGGTGCCATTAATCAGAAGCAGCTTAATCAAGCCTTACAGTATGTTTATGAGACAGAATATATTGAATTGGATGACGTAATTCTTGACCCAGAAATTATTGCTCTTATTCCTAAAAGAATTGCCATGCGTTATAAATTGGTACCCTTAAGCAAAGAAAATAATACTCTCACAGTAGCAATGGCAAATCCACTGGATGTCAATGCTATTGACTATATTAAAGAATATACCCACCTGGATGTTAATCCTAAATTTGCCAGCGAAAATGAAATTATCAACGCCTTAACTAACTATTACGAAGGTGGCTATCATATTGATGATCTCTTAGATAAGGTAGATGTGGCTACTGTAGGTGATATTAGTGATGAAATAAATCTTTCCACTTTAGAGGCGATCAGTCAGGAAGCCCCCATTATTCAATTAGTAAATATGATAATCATAGATGCCATAAAGGAAAGAGCCAGTGATATTCATTTAGAACCCAATAAAAGGGGATTGTTAGTTCGCTATCGTATTGATGGAATACTTCATGATACTCGGATGCTACCAGCCAGAATTAAACCAGCGGTAATCTCTCGAGTAAAAATATTGTCTTCCATGGACATCGCCGAAAGGCGATTACCCCAGGACGGTCGTTTCCAGCTTCGTTTTGGAGCCCGGGAAGTAGATCTAAGGGTATCCTCCATTCCCACCGTTTATGATGAAAAGATTGTTATGCGGCTTTTAGACAGGAGCCAGGGAATTATCTCTCTTGATAATATAGGATTTACAGAATCCCAACTACAAGAATTCCGCCAGATGATTAATATGCCTTATGGTATTATTCTAATTACTGGACCTACCGGTAGTGGAAAGAGTACCACTTTATATGCCGCTTTAAATGAGATTGATTCTATTGAGAAAAATGTAATTACAGTGGAAGATCCAGTCGAATATAAATTAGAAAGAATTAATCAGATTAATGTGAGACCTAAAATTAACCTTACTTTCGCCAATGTTCTCCGTTCCATTTTACGTCAGGACCCTGATATTATCATGATTGGGGAAATGAGAGATTCTGAAACTGCCCATATTGCTGTTCAATCCGCCCTAACCGGACATCTTGTTTTTAGTACCCTACATACCAATGATGCAGTAAGCTCTCTTACCCGTATGATCGATATGGGGGTAGCTCCCTTTCTTATTTCTTCCTCAGTAATTGGAGTTATGGCTCAAAGATTGGTTCGCGTTATTTGCCCGCGATGTAGTGAAGAATACACCCCGGAAAGAGAAATTTTAGAAAATCTAAAATTAAATTTTGAATTACCGGATTTAGAAAGTATTAAACTTCATCGGGGTAAAGGCTGTGATTACTGCAAAAATACTGGCTACCGTGGACGTATTGCTATCTTTGAGATGGTTCGTATAAATGATGATATTCGAAATATGATTTTGAAAAAAACCTCCAGCAATGAGATAAAAGAAGTTGCTATTCAGTATGGAATGAAGACTCTGCTTGATAGTGGTGTAGCTAAAGCCTTAGCCGGAATTACTACTATTGACGAAGTATTTCGAGTAGCAGTATAATTAACTTCAATAACATTACCAACAGTCTTAAATTTAATAGAACCAGTTCTAAACTATAAAGAAATCCATCATCTTAATTATCTTTCTTCGAGAGAGGAGAGAGAGGATATTAGTTTCCTTTAAAATTTGAGTTGCTTTATAACACAATATCCCTCTCCCTTAGAAGGGAGAGGGTAGGGTGAGGGTGATAAATAGTTTTCAG
>DKFO01000028.1:2222-6489 GCA_002452835.1 Candidatus Atribacteria bacterium UBA6794
CGTATTACGTATAACGTATATCGCTAAAATTAGTCGTTGGTATCTGGCATTTAGTTTGCCTATTGCTTATTACTTATTACTAGTTACTTATTACTGAATTGACTCCTCGCAATCTCATACTATTATTCCTGTATCTTTGTTCTGAAAAATGAGAACTGATGACCGAAAATAAAAAAAGGAGTTTACCATGAAACAGATGAGCAGTAATCAGATTAGAGAGGCTTTTTTACAATTTTTTCAATCAAAGGGGCATAAGATTATTCCTAGTGCCTCGCTTATTCCGGAAGACCCTACCATCTTATTTACCATTGCTGGTATGGTTCCTTTTAAACCCATTTTTTTGGGTCAAACCAAATCGAATTTAAAAAGGGCAACCACCTCTCAAAAATGCCTCCGTACTAATGATATTGAAAACGTAGGTAAGACTGCTCGCCATCATACCTTTTTTGAGATGCTGGGTAATTTTTCCTTTGGTGATTATTTTAAAAAAGAAGCAATCCAATGGAGCTGGGAATTTTTTACTAAAGTAATTGGTTTCCCGGAGGATAAATTACATGTCTCGATTTATAAAGAGGATGAGGAAGCCTTTTCTTTATGGCATGGCCTGATAGGTTTACCGGAAGACCGTATTGTGAGATTGGGTGAGGAAGATAATTTTTGGAAAGTAGGTCCAGAAGGTCCCTGTGGTCCTTGCTCTGAAATCTATATTGACTTAGGACCAGAAAGGTCTTCCCATCAAGGGGGAGGGGTAGGTGTAGATGAACGTTATCTGGAATTATGGAATCTGGTCTTTATGCAATACAACCGTAGTCCAGATGGTTCACTGCAACCGTTACCTTCCCAAAATATTGATACCGGGCTGGGTTTAGAGAGAATTGCCTCAGTTTTACAAAATGTTTCTTCTGATTTTGAAACAGATTTATTCTTTCCCATTATCCAGTATACCGCCCAAAAAGCTGGGCTATCTTATGGGAAAAGTAAAAAAGATGATATTGCCTTAAAAGTAATTGCTGACCATGTTCGGGCTTTGGTCTTTATGATCTCAGATGGCATTTTACCTTCCAATGAAGGAAGGGGATATGTTTTAAGAATGTTATTAAGACGTGCTTATCGCTATGGGAAGGTCCTTGATTTTAATGAACCCTTTCTATATGATGTTGCCCCCCAGGTTATCGAGCTTATGCAGACTGCTTATCCGGAATTGAGAGAAAGAGAAAAAGAGGTCTATGAAATCATTTTAACAGAAGAAAAACGTTTTCAAGAAACCCTCAGTCTTGGTCTAAATATTCTAGAAAATTATATCCAAAAATTAAAAAGTAATAATCAGAAGGTGTTAAGTGGAAAAGATGCCTTTACTCTTTATGATACTTATGGGTTCCCGCTAGAAATTACTAAAGATATACTATCTGAATCAGGATTATCAGTTGATGAGAAAGAATATGAAAATTATATGCTTGAGCAAAAAGAGCGTTCTCGAAAATCATGGGGTAGAGGGAAAGCTGACTATGAATTATCAGAACAACAGGAAAAATTATATCGCTCCCTTAAATCTCATTTTGGCGATACTAGGTTTTGTGGTTATGACCAAATTTCTGCCCATACCAAAATAGTCGCCCTTCTTCAGGATAATAAAGAGGTGGAACAACTTGCAGCAGGAGAATCGGGCTTAATGGTATTAGAGGAAACTCCTTTTTATGCCGAAAAGGGAGGTCAAAAAGGAGATACCGGTACCATTATCAGTTCTGATGACGATAGTAGAAAGGCTTTAGCTCAAGTATACGACACCCAGATGCCCCTGGAAGGGTTAATCATTCATTATATTCAGGTGGAGAAAGGTCTTTTTCGAAAAAATCAATTGGTCAAAGCCCAGATTGATAATGAAGAAAGGATCGCCATTGCTGCTAATCACACTGCTACTCACCTGTTGCATTATGCTTTACGAGAAGTCCTGGGAAATCATGTTAAACAAGCAGGTTCTTCAGTCACCTGTGAAAGACTGAGATTTGATTATAATCATTATGCTCCTTTAAAAAAAGAAGAATGGGAGCAGATTGAGAAGCTGGTAAATCAAAAGATTGCTGAAAATCATCAGGTTACCTCTGAACTTACTAGTCTCCATACTGCACTGCAAAAAGGAGCTATAGCCCTATTTGGTGAGAAATACGGTGATGAAGTCAGGATGATTGATATTGGCGGTTTCAGCCGAGAGCTCTGTGGAGGGACTCATCTGGATCAGACCTCCAGAATAGGTATCTTCAAAATCATATCAGAGCAGGGTATCGGAAGTGGTTTACGCAGAATTGAAGCGGTTACCAGAGATAGAGCCTGGAAGATTATCAAAGAAGAGGAAATGATATTACAAGAGTTACAGAAGCTTCTGGATACTCCACAGGAAAGATTACTTCAGAAGGTTGAGCAGTTATTAGCTGAGCATGAGTCTTTAAAGCAAGAATATCGTTTACTCTGGAAAAATATGCTTCCTTATCGTCTGGAAAAAATTATTCAGGAGCGAAAAATAATAAAGGGTATTAATGTCGTTTCGGGATTACTGGATACCAATGATAAAACAGAGTTGAGAACTGCTGGAGATTTGATTAAAGAAAAGATAAAATCAGGAATTATTATCCTGGCTACCACCTCGAAAGAAAATAAAATAAATTTAATAGTGATGGTAACCGATGATTTAATTAATAAAGGTTATGATGCTGGCAAAATTATTACTCCCCTGGCACAGGCCATCGATGGGGAAGGTGGTGGTAAAAGACATTTTGCTCAGGCTGGTGGCACTAACCTAAATAAATTAAGGTCACTTTTTCAAAATATAGAAAAATATCTCCAACTTTGAATTTAATTAATAATAAACCATTACTGGCCAACAATTTTTTTGATGGAAACTTTTTATAAGTTTACTCCAACCCTCTCCCTTAGAAGGGGGAAGTAAGGTGAGGGTGAATATGGTATACCGTATAACGTATATCGTATATCGTTAAAATACAGTTGCTAGTCAGAAGTTATTTCAGGGGATATCAAGGGGAAGTACTCCCCTTGGATATCTTGTTTATGAAACAAGATAGCATTTCTTTAAAAGGTACTATTCTTTATTTTTTAATTAACATTTAAACTAAATACTAAATACTAAATACTATATACTATATACTCAATACTGAATACTCAATACTGATAATTGAGGGGTTCTCAAGGGGAAGGATTCCCCCTGAATATCTTGAAGTTTTTATATCGAAATTTTAAAAAAATAAGTGATTGAAGGAGAAAAATTAGTTGAGAATATTAGGAATAGACCTGGGAGAAAGGAGAATAGGGCTGGCAGTAAGTGATTCTTTGGGTATTACTGCTCAGGGCTTGAAAACTATTCAGATTCAAAAGCCAGAAGATAGATATACTAAAATTATAGAAATAATTAAGGAAAATAAAATAGAGCGGCTTGTTTTTGGCTTACCAAAGAATATGAATGGAAGTTTAGGTCCCCAGGCCAAAAAAGTGCAAGAATATGCCCAAAAATTGGGAATGCTTGCTAACTTGCCGATAGATTTTGAAGATGAAAGGTTAAGCACGGTAAGAGCGGAACAGGTTCTTCTGGAAGCCAATCAGAGTAGAGCAAAAAGAAAAAAGTCTATAGACCGTCTTTCGGCAGTAATAATTTTACAGTCTTATCTGGATCGCCACCAGAGCCTCTTAAAAAAACGAAACAACGATGAATAAATTCGTTAACCTATTAATTTTTTTACTCTCTTTAATTTTCTTGATATTAATACTATCCGCAGCCTGGATTTTAATACCGCCAGAAATGGATACCGACCTCGAGAAGATAGTAGAAATACCTTATGGATATAATACCACTCAAATCAGGTTGCTATTGGAAGAAGAAGGGATCATTAGACCCTATAATTACCTTTTTCAAATAATGATTAAGCTTAGGAAAGTTGAGGGAAAATTACAATCCGGGGAATATCGCTTTAGTCCTGCTCAGAACCTTGTCCAGATTATAGATCATCTCGTGCAGGGCAAGGTAGTACTTTATCGTATTACTATACCGGAGGGTTTTCAAGCCAAACAGATTGCCCAATTATTAGCAGAGCGAGGAATTGTAGAGTATGATAATTTTTTAAGGTTGATTGAGGAAGATAATCAATACCAGGAAGGTTATCTCTTCCCGGATACCTACGAATTTCCCAAAAATTTTGGGGTTGAAAATGTACTGAAGTTGATGAGAAAAAACTTTGAAGAGGTTGTTTATAAATATGTAAAT
>DKFO01000054.1 GCA_002452835.1 Candidatus Atribacteria bacterium UBA6794
TCAAGGGCAACACCCCGTCCCTTCGGGGCACCCCTCTCAAGAGGGATATTTCCCCTTGAATATCTTGTTTGCAAAACAAGATATATTTTCTTTAAAAGGAATTTTTCTTTATTTTTTAACTGAAATTTACACTATATACTAAATACTAGATACTCAATACTGATAATTGGGGGGTTTCAGGGGATACTTCCCCTGAATATCTTGTTTTTTTTCTTTATTCAGTTGCTAGAATAAGAAAGCTCCTGTATAATATATTTGTATTCCAAAGAGAGTCGGGGCGTAGCGCAGTTTGGCTAGCGCACCTGAATGGGGTTCAGGGGGTCGGAGGTTCAAGTCCTCTCGCCCCGACCAGATCATATTCCCTCATAGTTTTACTACCCATCATTTGGAAAATGATAAATATTTTATAGTATCGGAATTTCGAAAAAATTCTGATACTACAAAATACTCTTTTTAGATAAGAAACAATATATTTCGGTATCGGAATTTCAATAATTCCGATACCGAAATATAAAGGATTGATTTGTTATAAAAAATTTAGCAAAACAAGATATGCATTTCCGGAAAAGGTATTTTTCTTTATTTTTTAACTAACATTTAAACTAAATACTAGATACTCAATACTGATAATTGAGGGGTTTCAGGGGAAACCTCCCCTGAATATCTTGCAATATCGGAATTTCAAAAAATTTCGATACTGCAAGATAATATAAAATTATTTAATAAATAAGTAACAATATATTTTGCTTTTAATCCAGGGGATCTCAAGGGGAAGAATTCCCCTTGAATATATTGCTACACCATCTCTCTAATCCTCTCCCTTAGAAGGGAGAGGTAAGGTGAGGGTGAATATGGTATACCGTATTATGTATAACGTATACCGTTTAAACACAGTTGCTAGTCGGAAGTTATTTCAGGGGTTGTCAAGGGGAAGAATTCCCCTTGAATATCTTGTTTGCAAAACAAGATAGAATTTCTTTGAATTGTATTATCTTTGAGGGGTTTCAGGGGAAACCTCCCCTGAATATCTTGTGGGAAGAAATAATAAAAATAAATAGAAAAAAGCTAAGTGAAACCAATAAAAAAAACTGTCATTATACATACTTTCCTAAGACAGCCAGGAAAAATAAATGAAGAAGATTAAAGCTATCCAATCCGAATCCCGAAATCTTAATTCCGAAATTATCGATTTTATAGTTTCAAATGTCGTTTATCCTTATTACAGTAAAAAAGGAAACATTTTTTTAAGATGTTCAAAGAAAGTATTACTAACTCCTGAAAAAAGAAGCGAGATTGTTCAACAATTGAATATCAAAACGGCAGAAGAATGTGAAGAATTAAGGAAACATATTAAAGGAGAGGTTGCAAAACATAGGGTAAATCGTCCTATCAAAGAATGGATAGAAGAAGAAAGACCGAGAGAGATGTTGCTACAACGGGGCGCAGATAATTTACCATTATCTAAACTTTTGGCCATAATTTTAAGAACAGGTAAAGAAGGTATGAGTGCTGAGGACATTGGCAAGATTTTACTTAATCAATTTGGCTCACTTAGGGCTATAGATTCAGCAACAATATCTGAGTTATCTAAAATTGAAGGAGTAGGGTTTACCAAAGCGGTCCAGATTAAAGCAGCACTGGAGCTGGGTAAAAGATTTTTTAAAGAAAAAGCCACTACCAGAAAAAAATTACAGAAACCTAACGATGTTATTGACTATGTTTCTGAATACTATGCTCCTTATTTGAGGGATAAAGAAAAAGAGTTTTTTAATGCAATCCTTCTGGATATCAGGAATAAGCCGATTGATAACATTGAGATAAGTAGGGGTAGTGTGAATGCAACTGTGGTTGATCCAAGAGAAATTGTCAAATTAGCCTCCTTAAAGTCTGCCTCTGCTGTAATACTGCTGCACAATCATCCTTCAGGAGAGACTACACCATCTCAGGATGACCTGGAACTTACAAATAACATTGTCTCTGCCTGTAAAGTAATTGGGGTAAAGATATTAGACCATATAATTATCGGTAAAAACTTCGAAGACTTTTTTAGTTTTGCCAGAGAAGGACTTATTAAATAACTGAAATAAATAATACCAAAATACGAAATAAGAAGGTATTTAGCAGTATCGGAATTTCAAAAAATTTCGATACTGCAAGATAATATAAGTATTATTTCTTCAATAAGGAACAATATATTTTGATTTAGGAGTTCTCAAGGGGAAGGATTCCCCTTGAATATCTTATGTAGAGTAATGAGATATAATTCCAAAGCACATCATAGACGGTCTATTAGATTGAAACAATATGATTATTCTCAAATAGGTGTCTATTTTGTTACAATTTGTACCTACCATAGAGATTGTTTGTTTGGCAAAATTATCAATGGAGAAATTATATTGAATGAAATAGGTTTATTAGTTCAAAATGAATGGGTGAAAACCGAAAAAATCAGAGATAATATTTTAATTGATGTTTATCTGGTAATGCCAAACCATTTGCATGGAATAATAATGATTAATAATGTAGGGGCGTATGGCCATACGCCCCTACAAAATGTATTTAGATCAACATCGAAAACCATTGGTGCAATTATTCGTGGTTTCAAATCAACTACCACAAAACAAATAAATCAATATCGTCAAAATCCTTATTTACCTGTCTGGCAGCGAAATTACTATGAGCATATTATACGTAATGAAGATGAGTTGAGTCATATCCGAGAATACATTCTCAATAATCCATTACAATGGGAATATGACAGAGAAAATATTTTCCGAATTTCTAATAAGGCAAATCAGTGGCAAGTCCTTGAGGAGATAATCTATGGTATTGGAATTTCAAAGAAATTTTAAGAAAGTGTTTTCTATTGTTAAGCTTGAATCGTTAAAATTCCTGTGGTAAAATTAATTCGTCTTGCAGATTATAACCTACGAATGATCAAGTAACAAAAGAATAATAACAAAAGAAGGTCTAAAGTTGGCAAAAGTGGTTGTCTATGATTTTTCATAGTATCGGAATTTCAATAATTCTGATACTATGAAATAATATAAATATTATTACTAAATAATTAACAATATATTTTACAACATCTCCCTAATCCTCTCCCTTAGAAGGGAGAGGGTAGGGTGAGGGTGATGATGAGGGGTTTCAGGGGATACTTCCCCTGAATATCTTGAAATAGGCTTGTGCTATAGGTAATAACTGGAAATGAAATTTAAAATTAATTCAGGTGAGTGTGTTGAGCAAGGAGTGCTTGGTTTGTACTGGTTGTCAAAAAGAATATCCAGTGGAAAGAATATTTCCTCGTTGTGATGATTGTTTTGAACCATTGGAAGTTAAAATTAGTCAACTGGGTAGAATTGAAAAAAAGATATCCTTCCCCGATACTGATAATATTTTAACCCACTATGCCTCATTTTATTCCTTAGCAACAATTAAACCAAAGCTATCTTTAGGAGAAGGATTTACCCCTTTAGTCCAGGCTAATTTATTGTCTGACCTGCTTGATTTAGATTGCCTCTATCTTAAAAATGAAACAGTTAATCCTACCTGGTCCTTTAAAGATAGGGGAACCTTTGTTGCTTTACAGCATGCACTTAGTCTGGGTTATACCCGAATAGGGACTCTTTCCAGTGGTAATATGGCTGTTTCAGTAGCTGCTTATGGGGCACGTGCTAATGTGAAGACTCTTGTGCTGGTTAGTGCTGATATGCCTTTAGAGAAGATGCAACCTATTTTAATTTATAATCCAATTCTCATCAAAGTAAAAGGTGATTATGGTCAATTATATTATGAAAGTTTAAAGATTGGTCGGGAATTGGGTATCTACTTTTTAAATTCGGATGTCCCTTTTAGAGTGGAAGGTTCCAAGAGTATTGCCTTTGAAATTTGTGAACAGCTAAACTATGAGATTCCAGATTATGTGATAATACCAACCAGTTCTGGAGGAAATGCCAGAGGAATAATGAAGGGTTTTCTAGAGTTTTATGAACAGGGATTAATTAACAGTTTACCAAAAATTATCTCTGTTCAGTTAGCAGGGTGTGCTCCCCTATATCAAGCCTGGATTGCTAATCAGGAAAGAGTATCTCCTGTATCCAACCCCCAGGCTATTGACCATGCTATTGCCAATCCTTTTCCGCCCAGCGGTAATGAGCTGTTAAGAAAATTAAGAAAATATAACGGTATGGTAACTACTGTTTCTGACCAGGAGGCATTACAGAGTCAGCTCCTACTGGCTAAAGAAGGTATCTTTGCTCAACCAGCAGCAGCTATTTCAATTGCTGCTCTACAAAAATTGAGAAAAGATAGAGTTTTAAGTAAACAATCTCGTTGTGTTGCTATTGTGACTGGATCTGGATTAAAATATACGAGTATACTCCAAGAACATAAATTCAGTTCTCCCCTTAGTACCATGGAGAATTTAAAAAAAATGATTGTTTCTAAATTTGAGCAATAATTCTGTAGCAATATATTATCTTTTGTGATTATTAATCGTCCTGGAGGACGTTTTTTTATTCATATTAATAGAGGGCATGAAATAAAAGAATAAGACAGATGAGATAAGGTGAAGTAAATGGACAAAAGATATGATGTTGTTATTGTGGGAGCAGGGCCTGCCGGTATTTTTGCTACCCTGGAGTTAGTTAAAGATGGTAAAGAAGACTTAAATATCTTAATTATGGAAAAAGGAAAAGACATCACTAACAGAAGGTGCCCTATGAGAGAGCAAAAAACATCCTGCCAGCATTGTAGCCCTTGTTCATTGTTATCTGGGTGGGGTGGAGCTGGTGCCTTCAGTGATGGAAAACTAAATCTAACCAGTGAGTTTGGCGGTAATTTGGCTGAATATCTTAGTATTGAAGATTTAAAAGAATTAATAAATTATGTAGATAATATTTATCTTAAATTTGGAGCAGAAGCAAGCCTGTATGGTGGTAAGCAGGAAGAAATTGAACATATTAAACAAGAAGCTGCTAGAGCAAACCTAAAATTTATCCCAGCCCAGGTTCGACATTTAGGAACAGAAAAATGCTTCACAATTTTAAAAAATATCTATGATGGCCTGAAGAATAAAGTGGAAATTAGAACTGATATCGAAGTTAACAGAGTAATCAAAGAAGGTAATGAAGTTTATGGAGTTATTACCTCATCGGGAGAGAAAATCAGAAGTAAGTATGTTATTCTATCACCGGGTAGAGTTGGTGCTGAATGGTTAAAAAGTCAGGCTATGGAATTGGGGTTACCGGTTTTTCGTAATCCAGTTGATGTAGGAATAAGAGTAGAGGTTCCTGCAGCATTTTTAGAACATCTTACCGATACTCTCTGTGAGTCTAAGTTAATTTACTATTCAGCATTATTTGATGATAAAGTGCGCACTTTTTGCATGTGTCCTCACGGAGAAGTAGTCCTGGAATATAATAATGGTATTACCACTGTGAATGGTCACAGTTATAAAAATAAAAAGACGGATAATTCAAATTTTGCTATACTGGTTAGCACTACTTTTACTGAACCCTTTCAGGAACCGATTGCTTATGGAAAATATATTGCTAATTTAGCAAATATTTTAAGTGGAGGAGTGATTATTCAACGTTTGGGTGATTTAATTTCCGGGAGAAGGTCTACTCCTGACCGAATAAAACATTCTATTGTCACACCAACTTTAAAAAGTGCCACCCCGGGGGATTTGAGTTTTGTTTTACCTTATCGAATCCTTACTGATATTCTGGAAATGTTAAAGGCTTTAGATAAGATTGCTCCTGGTGTCTATTGTGAACAAACATTATTATACGGGGCAGAGGTTAAGTTCTATTCAGCCCGGTTAGCACTATCTCAACAGCTGGAAACTAATATTAAAAACCTTTTTGCTATTGGTGATGGAGCAGGTATTACCAGAGGTCTTATTCAATCCTCTGTATCCGGGGTTATGGTAGCCAGAGAAATTAAAAAGAGAATGATAAGATCGAGATGGAAATAAGGGGTTTTTCAATCTGCTGATTAAATGGAGAGCAGGATAAAATGACGAATCAAATTATTATCTTATTAATTCTAGTATTTATCATTATTATTCTTTCCCATACTATTACTAATATGATGAAATCGGGTAATGCCAAATACCGAATACCCATTCTTTATGGAAGGGTGTTGTTAGGATTTTTATTAGCAATGCTTATTTATCTGGTATTTCTAATGTTAAAAGGTGAAGATATTGTCAGTAAACTTTTTGCACCATCATAATAGTTTGTGATTGAGCTGTGTTTAATTAGTGAGAATTGTTTAAAAATGGAGCGGGAAACGGGGTTTGAACCCGCGACCTTCGGCTTGGGAAGCCAACGCTCTACCACCTGAGCTATTCCCGCTCAACAATCGGGTAATTAATATTATATATGAAAAATATTTTATTTTCAATTAGTGTGACCTAGCATAATTATAATTAATTTTAGATAAGATGAAAACATTTTGAGAGATAGAATAAAGAAGGGGAAGCAAGTGCATCATAGCCATTATTACCAAAATAAGAAATCTAAAAGTAATAATAAAGTGATAACAAGAATAGTTTTAGCTATTCTGGTATTAGTTTTATCATTTTTTTTTGTTTATTCTATTGATTTAATAATCTATAGAGGGAAAATATATCCTAACGTGATAGCTATTCAGCAAGACATTGACAAGTTGAACACGGACCAGGCCTATCAGATTATAAAACCGGTAGCGGAAAAAATTTTATCGACCCCTATTATAATTAACTATGATGATATGGAATTAATCAGCATAATTCCTCAAGAACATTTGGGTGCTTCCATCGATGTTATCTGGTTAGTCAACGAAGCTTATACTATTGCCAGGCGAGGGTCGCTTTTTAATAGAATAAGTGAGAGGATATCTCTGATTAAAAATGATTATCAGCTCTCCAATTTTTTAAAGTTTAATGAAAACAAATTTAACTCTTTTTATAAACAATTACAGTCTAAAGTTGAACAGCCGCCCTGTGCTGCCTCAATAACCTCCAGTAGAGTAATTCCAGCCCAGATTGGGATTACTATAAATCGACAAGAGTTACTGGCTGAATTGCAAAAAAGTATAATTGACTCAGCATCAGTTGATATTCCCAATTCCATAGAATTACCAGTATATTATGAAAAACCCACTATTTCTACGACAGAAATACTTGCTCAGATAGGTGTTTATGAAATAATAAGTACTTATGAAACTTCTTTACAGGGAAAAGCAGAAAATGCTATCTATAATATTCAAAAAGCAGCTAAACAGATTAATGGTTTAATATTAAATCCCCAGGATATTTTTTCCTTTAATCAGATAGTGGGACCAGCAGAAAAAGAAGATGGATATAAAGAAGGTATTATTATTGCTAATGGTCAGTTTGTCAATGGATATGGTGGTGGAGTATGTCAGGTATCCACTACCTTATATAATGCTGCTTTACTGGCCAATCTTCAGATTATAGAAAGATACCATCATTCTATTTATGGAGAAGCAACAAATTATGTTCCTTTAGGCAGGGATGCTGCGGTATTTTATGGTTATAAAGACCTGAAGTTTAGAAATTCTTTAGACCAGCGAATTGTTATATTTTGCGATATAAAATCAAATCGACTGGTAGTTACTATTTATGGAGAAAAGGCGCTGGATAAGACTATTAAAATAATTTCTCAGGATATGAAAACTTACGATTATGATTTAATTAAAATAAAACGGGAAGGTGCTGTTGTTGGTGAGGATAATATTTTGCAAGAAGGAATTCCGGGTTACAGCATTAAAACATTCCGAATAATTATAGATTCTGAAGGAGAAAGAATGGAATTTCTTTCTGAGGACCGCTATGCCAGTGTAGCCAGGAATATTATAGTAGATTAACACATAATTTATAAGATTGTTAACAGTATTATGTCAAAATATAATCTTAATCTTCCAAGAAAGTTAGATATAGTCTTACCCATTTTTTTATACTTATTTTTTCTATTGCTGTTTTCCGTACCTGTTGAAAGCCAGGAAATCTTAGTTAGCACAGAAGTGGTCATTTGTGAAGGCACTAAATACCAGACTGTTGCCTATTTCTTTTCTGCTAAAGAGGAAGGGCCTACCATAATGATTTTAGCAGGAGTTCATGGGGATGAACTAGCAGGAATAGAGGCGGCTAAAAAATATTTGGGGAGTTTTCAACCTAAGAAAGGAACAGTTATTATAATCCCTGAAGCTAATAAAGAAGCCTGTCTAAACCAGGTGCGCGCCATTTCTCCAGAAGAAGATTTAAATCGGAATTATCCTGGTGATTCTAATTCAGATGGAATTAAAAGATTAGCTGGTGAAATTATGTCCCTTATGAAAGATAATAATACTCAATTCCTGCTGGATTTACATGAATCAGTTGATTTTTATACTGAGAATTCCGATTGTTATGGACAGACCGTAGTCCTTGATGATGACCAACATGAACTACTTAACCAGATTAGTAGTTATCTAATTACACAATTAAACCAGAAGATTACTTTGCCCGAAAATTATTTTCAGGTAGTGTTTAAACCTGTTTCAGGTTCTGCTACTTATGAGGCATTGCAACAATATGATATTCCAGGCCTAACTTTTGAAACATGTACTAAATTAGAATTTTGGAAAAGAGTTAATTGGCATTATAATTGTATTCAGAAAATATTGCTCTTTTTTGATATGATACCATCATCAACAGCAAAATATATCCATTAAAAAATAAAAACAAAAACAGGATAGAGATAGAGGAAATAAGGAGGGAAAGTTATGGCCATTGTAACTATATTTGCCATAGGACTTGTAGCTGGAATAATCACTGGACAGATAGGTGCCAGCGGGGTAATGGTAATTGTCCCCGGTCTTATTATGCTTGGTTATTCTACTTTCGATGCTATTGGAGTTAGCCTTTTTGCCGATACTATAGCTTCATTGATAGTTTCCTGGACCTACTATCAGCATGGTAACCTCAACCTAAAACAAGGCTGGTGGATTGCCATTGGTTCTGTATTAGGAGCCCAGATGGGAAGCTTCATATCACCACATATACCAGAAATTGGGTTAAGTAATTCATTTGGTATCTTCTTAATTATCACTGCAGTAATATTTTGGAGGCGTGGTAATAGAAAAAGCCTGATTTCAACAAATAAAGAACAATCTATAAATAAAGACAAAAAGAATAATTTACTTAGTTTTTTGAAAAGTAATGTGGTAATTTCTGGTATTATATTGGGTCTGTTGATAGGTATTATAACTGGTTTGCTGGGAGCCGGAGGGGGAGTAATGATACTTTTGATACTGGTTTTTGTAATGGATTATAAAATGCACGAAGGGATTGGTACTTCTACCCTCATTATGGCTTTTACAGCTGCTTCTGGAACTATAGGACATGCCATAACTGGTAATCTTCCTCATGAAGCGGCCATATATGCTGCCTTGGGCGCAGTAATAGGTGGTAGAATTTCGGCAAGATATGCCAACAAAGTGAATGAAGCCACACTTAGTAAGATAGTAGGAACAATTTTTGCCATATTAGGAATAATGATGATTATGGGAATTTGAATATTTTCTTCACCAGAGTTTTTCCTTTGTTTATTCTCTTATCTCTTCTTCCAATTCTTTCTGGGAGGTATTATTCTCATTAACATTTCCCTCACCCTGCTGGTTTTCTATAGCTGCTGTTTCGATTTCTGTTAATTGATCTTGATCCTGATTTTCGACTTCTTCTTTAGTTGCTAATTCTGAGGTAAAATCATAATGAATTTTTATATCGGCACCTTCTCTCAATTGAGTTAAAAGTGCTTCAATTGCCTCATTCTGCTTTTGGTTTGTTAATATGGTTTTTATAGTATCTTTTGCTTCTTCTAAACTTAATTGTTTTTCCGCCTGGATATCATCACATTTAATGATATGATATCCATATTCTGTTTCTACAATGTCACTAATTTCACCAATTTCTAAAGAAAAAGCAGCTTCTTCAAATTCAGGGACCATTTGTCCCCGGGTAATATAACCCAGATCGCCACCTTTTTCAGCAGAAGGGTCTATTGATTTTTCTTGAGCCAGTTTGTCAAATTGAACAAGTCCATCTTTTAGTTGTTTTAGAAAAAGCTCGGCATCTTCTCTGTTTTCAACCAAGATATGGCTGATTTTTCTTTTTTCTGGTTGAAAGAAATAAGTCTTATTTTCCTCATAATATTGTGTTATTTCTTCTTCAGTAATATTTATTTTTTCATACTCTCTGGTAATGGCTTTGTTAATCATTAATTGTTCAGTTAAGCTGTCTTTCAACTGGTTTAATGTTAAATTACTTCTTTTCAAAGCCTCATTGAATTCTGCTTCCGAGTTAAAACTATTTTTAATCTGCTCAATTTCATCATTGAGTTCATTGGCAGAAACATTTATCTTCTGGTCCTCAGCATATTGATATAATAAGGTGGTATTTATTAGCTGCTCAGTAATACTGTTTTTAAGAAAGGCTAATGTTTCATCATTAATACTGGATAGGGTTTGATTGTCGTAACGGGAAATAAAACTTAAAAAAGCATTTTGCCACTGTTGATAACTTATCCCCTCACCATTTACCTCTGCTATTATATTACCAACATTCTGGGAACGATTGCCAGATGATCTATATTGACCAAGACCGTAAAAAATAGAAACCACAAAAACAATCACGATTATCAGAAGTATAGGTTTTAAATACTTTCTTATAAATTGCATAATAATAATGGTTCTCCTTAAAATTATTTTAATGTCGATTATAAATATAATAGGAGTAATAACTTTTGTCAAATATAGGAATTGACTAATTATAAATTCTAAATGAAAAAGTATCAATGTCTCAGCTAAAAATATACTAATGAAATTATTTTCAGTATATAATTTATTATCTTTGAGGGGTTTCAGGGGGTGAAGCCACCTGAATATCTTGGATTAAATATTTATTTATCTTGACTTAAAAGTAGCACCTCACTAAAATTAACAAAAAAGGAAAGAATAAAGATGAATCAAAAAACTTCCCCAACAAGAGCCAAAGCATTCCGATTTATATTTCTTATGGGAATGGTCAGCCTATTCGGTGATATTGTCTATGAAGGAGCGAGAGGAGTCAGCGGTCCTTATTTAGCTCTTTTAGGAGCAAGTGCTTCTATGGTGGGTTTAGTTGGGGGATTGGGTGAATTCATCGGGTATGCCCTTCGACTTTTTTCTGGTTTTATAGCTGACCGAACCAAAGCCTATTGGTTCTTTACTTTCCTTGGCTATGGATTACTATTTTCTATTCCTCTTCTTTCTTTTGCAGATAGTTGGTGGGTAGCAGCCTTATTTATAATTCTGGAGAGAGCAGGCAAGGCTTTCCGCTCACCAGCTCGAGATACCATTCTCTCCTATGCTACCAAGGAAGTTGGTCGAGGGTTTGGCTTTGGCCTCCATGAGGCATTAGACCAAATTGGAGCTATTATTGGTCCACTGATTTTTTCTTTTATTCTATTCTTTGGTGGTGATTATCGTTCGGGATTTTCTATTCTCTGGATACCAGCTCTAATTGTGATAGGAATTCTAACCATAGCCAGAAAACAGCTACCTCATCCTGAAAAAATGGAAACCTCTCCAGAATCGGAAGAGAAGGGTAGTAAAATATTTTCTCGGATATTTATGCTCTATTCCCTTTTCACTTTTCTTGCAGTAGCAGGATTCGCAAACTTTCCGCTTGTTGCTTATCACCTCAAAACAAAGTCCATCATGAGTGATTTCCAAATCCCTACTTTTTTTGCTTTAGCTATGGGAGTTGATGCTTTAGTAGCTCTTATAATAGGAAGAGCCTATGACCGAGTGGGGTTAAAAACCCTGATGGTTATTCCTTTACTTTCCCTTTTTATTCCTTTTTTAGCCTTTTCCCATAATGCTACTGCCGTTATTATTGGAATAATTATATGGGGAATAGTTTTAGGGGTTCATGAAACTATAATGCGGGCTGCCGTAGCCGATTTAACTGCTATCAGCCACCGAGGCTTAGCATATGGAATTTTCAACACCATCTACGGATTATCCTGGCTATTGGGAGGAGCCTTACTGGGGATACTCTATGAAATCTCTATCTCTTATTTAATTGTTTTAGCGGTACTATTTGAGCTGGTTTCTATTCCAGTTTTTCTGATGTTAGAAAGAGAACAAGAAAAAGTGTAGGGAAAGATCGGGATAAAAAAATATTTAGAGTAATAAAATTTAGCTATTTTTAAATAGCAAATAATACTTAATATCCTATTGAGCTTTTTGCCAGTCTTGTTATATACTATAAAATAAATAAAGATAAAACTTACAAAGATAAGATATCAAAAGAATTATAAATTTATATTTTTTATTTAAATTTAGGGACTTTTAAGAGGAAGGTAAAAGTAATTCGAAAGGTATTCTATATTATTATGTCAGAGAATAAAGCTAAAATCGAGATTAAAAAAGAGATAGATAGGTTACGTGAAATTATCAACAAACATAATTATTATTATTATGTCTTGGACAAACCTATCATTTCTGATTATGAATACGATGAATTAATGAGACAATTGATTAAATTGGAAAAAGACTATCCAGAATTTATTACTCCTGATTCACCCACTCAGAGAGTGGGAGCTAAGCCTCTGGAAGAGTTTAAGACTGCCAGACACCTAACACCTATGTTGAGTCTGTCCAATGCCTTTTCCGAGAAGGAATTAATAGATTTTGATCAAAGAATCAAAAAAAATTTTCCCCAAGAGTATTATGATTATGTAGTGGAATTAAAAATTGATGGATTGGCAATTGCCCTACTTTATGAAAATGGTATTCTTATTCGAGGTGCTACTCGTGGAGATGGAATAGAAGGAGAGGATGTTACTCAAAATTTAAGAACTATTAAGAGCATACCTCTTAGGCTGCGAGAATACCAAGATTTTGATATCATCGAAGTTTATGGTGAAGTGTATATGACCAGGGATAATTTTAAAAAACTAAATGAAGAAAGGGCTAAAAAAGCAGAAAACTT
The DNA here is from genome assembly GCA_002452835.1 of Candidatus Atribacteria bacterium UBA6794. Taxonomy (GTDB): domain Bacteria; phylum Atribacterota; class Phoenicimicrobiia; order Phoenicimicrobiales; family Stramentimicrobiaceae; genus Oleihabitans. Next base: position 13,028 of record DKFO01000054.1, read on the forward strand.
GTTTGCTAATCCCAGGAATGCTGCAGCTGGCTCTGTTCGTCAATTAGACCCAGCTATTACTGCCAGTAGACAACTGGATACTTTTATTTACCAGGCTACCTTCCCGAAAGGTCATCATTTTAATACCCACCTGGAAGTGCTGGAGTTTTTAAAAGAGGCTGGTTTTAAGGTTAATACTAATATTAAATTATGTAGTAACATTAAGGAAGCAGTTGATTACTGTAAATACTGGCAAAGTAGAAAAGGTGAATTAAACTATGATATTGATGGTATGGTTATTAAAATTAATCAATTAGCATTAAGAGAAAAATTAGGTTCAACCACTAAAAGCCCCCGCTGGGCAATTGCTTACAAATTTCCTGCCGAACAAATGACTACGGTAATTCGCGATATTATTGTTGGCGTTGGTCGAACTGGGGCTTTGACACCAGTAGCAATTCTGGAACCAGTTACTATTTCTGGTTCGAAAGTACATAGGGCTACCCTACATAATGAAGATGAAATTAAGAGAAAAGATATTCGCATTGGAGATACCGTGCTGATTCAAAAAGCTGGGGAAGTAATACCAGAGGTAGTTCAGGTAGTTAAAGAAAAAAGAACTGGAAAAGAGAAGATTTTTCATATGCCTGAGAGATGTCCAGTCTGTGGCTCTCAAGTGGTGAAACTCAATAATGAGGTTGTTTCTCGTTGTAACAATGCCTCCTGTCCTGCCCAGCTTAAGGAAAGAATCAGACATTTTGTTTCCAGAGAGGCTATGGATATTGAAGGGTTAGGTCCAGCAGTAATTGACCAGTTGGTAGATAAAAAAATAATCAGTGATTTTGCTGATTTATATTATTTGAAACAGGAAGATTTAATGAAACTGGAAAGAATAGCTGAAAAATCTTCAGATAATATTATAAAAGCAATTCAAAACAGTAAAAATAGACCTCTACCTAATTTAATCTATGCTCTGGGTATCAGACATGTAGGTATATATGCTGCTCAATTACTGGCTGGAAAAATTAATAATCTACTTGATTTAGAAAATTATACGGTAGAGGATTTAGTGAAAATTGAGGGGATTGGTCCTATTATTGCGGAGAGCATTGTCTTATTTTTTCAAAAAAAGGAAAATAGAGAAATTATTAGAAAATTACAGAAGGCAGGAGTAAATTTATCTTCAGAGAAAAGAAAGGTTACTGAGCAGCTTCCTTTAGAAGGTCTCCAATTTGTATTGACTGGAACTTTAGAAAACTTTACTAGAGAAGAAGCTCAAGAAAAGATTGAAAGTTTAGGTGGGCAAGTAACCAGTACGGTAACTAAAAAAACTGATTTTTTGGTATTGGGTAGAGATCCAGGTCAGAAATACCAAAAAGCAAAAGAATTAGATATTAAGGTGATTAGTGAAGATGATTTTATAAAGATGATAGAAGGTGGGAAATGAATAGGGGGAATTATCAATTATTATGACTGAAAAAATCATAACCAAAACAGAAGTAGAATATGTTGCCAAATTAGCTAAACTGGAATTAAGTGAGGAACAAAAAGAATTGTTTTCCAAACAATTAAATGATATTCTTTCTTTTTTTGCTAAATTGAAGGAATTAGATACCGAACAGATTGAACCTGCCTTTCACTCCCATATTACTCATTCTACTAACCACTTTCATGAAGATATTCCAAAACCATCTTTAGCGCAGGAAGTAGTACTGAATTTGACTGAACACAAGCAAGATGGTTATTTTCAAGTTCCCAAAATATTGTAATAAAAATAAATGGCTAGGAAAGGCTTAAATAGATGCCTACTAATATGGAAAATAAAGAGCAAAAAGGAATTAATATGCAACTAAATAAACTAACCGCTATAGATTATCTGGAAATGGTAAAAAATAGGAAGATATCGGTAGAACAGGTAATCCTTTCTCTTTTTCATCAGATTGATAAGGTGGACAAAATACTGAAGGCTTACTTAAAAGTAAATCGAGATAAAGCTTTATTAGAAGCAAAAAAAATTGATAAAAAATTAAAGAATAACGAAGAGATATCACCTTTAGCAGGACTGCCCATTGCTATCAAAGATATTATTTGTACCGAAGGGATGGAAACTACCTGTGGATCAAAGATATTAAGAGGATTTATCCCTCCCTATGATGCCACTGTTATTAAAAAAATCAAGGAGGCTGGTGGAATTATTATAGGTAAGACTAATATGGATGAATTTGCCATGGGTTCTTCTAATGAAAATTCTGCCTTTCAGGTTACTCTAAATCCCTGGGATATTACCCGCGTTCCTGGTGGCTCCAGTGGTGGCTCTGCAGCAGCAGTAGCAGCAGATGAAGCATTAGTGGCATTAGGCACCGATACGGGGGGTTCAGTAAGATTGCCAGCTTCCTTTTGTGGTATTATTGGTATTAAACCGACTTATGGTCGAATATCCCGTTACGGGGTAATATCTTATGCCTCTTCTTTAGACCAAGTTGGAATTTTAAGTAAAAGGGTAAAAGATGCCGCCCTCTTGATGAAGATAATAAGCGGTTATGATGCACTTGATTCTACCTCTGCGGATATTGCTGTGCCGGATTTTCTTGCTTCCTGCCAGGACGGAATTGAAGATTTGAAGATTGGTGTGCCTCAGGAATTTTTTCAATCAGGGCTAGACATTGAAGTAAAAGAACGGGTATTAGAAGCAATTGATAAGATTTCTAAATTGGGAAGCCAGATAGAAAGAACATCCTTACCTAATATAGAATACGCCTTACCAGCTTATTACCTGATAGCAATGGCTGAAGCCAGTTCTAACTTAGCAAGATATGATGGGGTTCAATATGGTTTAAGGATAGAAGATAATGGTACTCTGGAAGATATGTATACAAAAACTCGGAGTACTGGTTTAGGGGCAGAGGTTATCCGACGAATTATGTTAGGCACTTATGCCTTAAGTTCTGGTTATTATGATGACTATTATTTGAAAGCCCAAAAGGTAAGAACTGTTATTAAACAGGATTTTGATCATATTTTTCAAAAGTTTGATTTGCTTCTTTGTCCCACTTCTCCTATACCTGCTTTTAAAGTAGGTGAGAGAATCAGTGATCCCCTGACCATGTATTTAACAGATGCTTACACCTTACCGGTTAATCTGGCTGGTTTACCTGCTTTATCAATGAATTGTGGTTTTACTAAGAAGGATAACTTACCGATAGGATTGCAAATTATAGGACGTTATTTTGAAGAAGATAAGATATTACGAGTAGCCTATAACTTAGAAAGACAATTAGCAGAAATAAATAGAACCAAGCCAAATTTATCATTTTCTGATAGTTTAAAAGATGGGAGTTCATAATGGTAGATGATATAGTAATTGGTTTAGAAATACATATCCAGTTATTAACTAAGACCAAAATCTTTTGTCATTGCAGTACCGATTATATTGATAAAAAGCCAAATTCTCACACCTGCCCCGTTTGTCTTGGCTTACCAGGAAGCCTACCTGTGCTCAATGAAAAAGCGGTAGAATTAGCTTTGAAAACAGCTATAGCCTTAAATTGCCTTATCAATAGTACTAATATTTTTCACCGGAAAAATTATTTTTACCCGGATTTACCCAAGGCTTATCAGATATCTCAATATAACCAGCCATTAGCAATAAAAGGCTATTTAGAGATAACGAATGGAAAATCAAGTAACAAAAGAGCAATAAGAATAAATAGAGTGCACATGGAAGAAGATGCCGGCAAGTTAGTTCATGTAGAAAGAAATGGTAAGATAATAAGTTCACTGGTTGATTATAATCGTGCTGGTATTCCCTTACTGGAAATTGTAACCGAACCAGATATTCATTCTGCGGAAGAGGCAGTTGTTTTTCTGAAAGAACTTAGAAGCATAGTGCAATATTTAGAGGTCTGTGATGGTAATTTAGAACAGGGATCAATGCGTTGTGATGCCAACATTTCTATCAGAGAATCGGTAAGTCAGCAATTGGGGACTAAAACTGAGGTAAAAAATATGAACTCTTTCCGAGCAATTAAGAAAGCTCTCGATTATGAAATTAGCCGACAAAGGAAATTAATTGAAGATGGCGAGAAAGTATCGCAAGAAACCAGGAGATGGGATGAACAATCTGGTAAAACTGTGGTTATGCGCAGTAAAGAAGAAGCACATGATTACCGCTATTTTCCAGAGCCAGATTTGTTGCCATTGATTATTGAAAAGAACTGGCTGGAGGAGATCAAAAATAATTTTCCAGAATTACCTGCGGAACGAAAGGAAAGGTTCATCAGAGATTATGGTCTTTCTGATTATGATGCCCAACGTTTAGTAGAAATAAAATCCTTAGGTGATTATTTTGAACAGGCAGCACAAGATTATAAGAACTATAAAAAATTAACCAACTGGATATTGGGAGAGTTATTGCGCTATTTAGGAGAGGAGAACATTGATATCACTTCAAGTCCAATTTCTGTTGACAAATTGACTGAATTGTTGCAACTGATTGATCAAAAAATCATCAGTGGGAAGATTGCTAAGAGTGTTTTTGAACAGATGTATAGAACTGGTCAAAGTGCTGCCGACTTGGTTAAAAAGAGCGGACTTACCCAGATTAGTGATAAAGAAGAAATTGATGGTATAATTGAGATGATAATTAGAGATAATATGCAGACTGTACAAGAATATTGCTCAGGGAAAGAAAAAGCCATCCATTTTTTGGTTGGCCAGGTAATGAGGTATACTAAGGGTAGAGCACAACCAGATTTAGTTCTTCATTTACTTCAAGAAAGGATTAGTAAACTATAGCTTTATAGCTTAGGAAAGTTTGTTTTTGATTCAGGGGATTTCAGGGGATACTTCCCCTGAATATCTTGTTGATAAAACAAGATAGCATTTCTTAGAAAGGAATTTTTCTTTATTTTTTAACTAAAATTTACACTATATACTAAATACTATATACTCAATACTAATAAAAGAGGGGTTTTCAGGGGATACTTCCCCTGAATA
>DKFO01000079.1 GCA_002452835.1 Candidatus Atribacteria bacterium UBA6794
ACCCACAAGTTGTTGACACGAACCTCAATATTGGGAATATTGACATCTAATTTAAGAAAAGATAAGATGGTTTAAAGTTCTATCAGAGCCAGTAACCGAAATAGGTCTGGGCAGAAATGAGGCGGAAGGAGGGTATATGATGTGGAAGAATAAGTTAATTAAAGAAGATGGCCTTACCTTTGATGATGTTTTATTAGTTCCTCAAAACTCTAAGTTAGTCCCAAAAGAGGTTGATTTACATACCTCATTATCCAGAAATATCAATCTTAATATCCCACTGGTGAGTGCAGCAATGGACCGGGTAACCGAATCAAGGCTGGCCATAGCTATTGCCCGAGAAGGTGGTATAGGCATAATTCATAAAAATATGACTATTCAGGAACAGGTTCGGGAAATTGATAGAGTGAAGCGTTCGGAGAGTGGAGTAATTGTGGAACCGATAGCCTTAACGGAAGATAGAATGGTTAAAGAGGCCCTGGAATTGATGCAGCATTATCATATCTCTGGTATCCCGGTGGTAAATCATGATAAAAAGTTAGTGGGAATACTGACCAATAGAGATATCCGTTTTTTAGATGATGTAGAAATACAGATTAGCCAGGTAATGACTCGAGAGCCATTAATTACTGGTAGAGTGGGAACAACATTAGAGGAGGCCAAGAAGATATTACATCAAAACCGTATTGAAAAATTACCACTGGTGGATGACCAGTATATCTTAAAAGGTTTGATTACTATTAAGGATATTGAAAAAGTCAGACAATACCCCAGTGCCTGTAAAGATGCCAATGGACGTTTGAGAGTGGGGGCAGCAGTAGGTATTTCCAATGAAACCTTCCAGCGGGTGGAGGCCATTATACAAGCGCATGCCGATGTGGTGGTGGTTGACACCGCCCATGCCGATTCAGAGAAAGTGCTTAATATTATTAGAGAAATTAAGAAAAGATATAGCATAGAACTGATTGGTGGAAATGTGGCAACTTATGAAGGAGCTAAGCGATTGATTGAAGCAGGGGTAGATGCTGTTAAAGTGGGAATTGGACCCGGTTCCATCTGTACTACCAGAATAGTAACTGGAGTAGGAGTACCCCAAGTCTATGCTATTAAAGAGTGTGCCAGAGCTTGTCGGGAAGGTAATGTTACCCTAATTGCCGATGGAGGTATCCGCTATTCAGGTGATATCTGTAAGGCTTTAGCAGTCGGCGCTGATTCGGTCATGATTGGTAGTCTCTTTGCTGGTACTGAAGAAAGCCCTGGAGAAGTGGTTTTATATAAGGGGAGAAGTTATAAAGAATATCGAGGAATGGGTTCTATCGGTGCTATGAAAGAGGGTAGTCAGGACCGCTATTTCCAGGAGGAGAGTGAAAGTAGTAAGTTGGTTCCGGAAGGGATTGAAGGAAGAGTACCCTATAAGGGTTCACTATCCAATTGTGTCTTTCAGTTGATGGGCGGGCTAAGAGCAGGCATGTCTTATTGTGGTGCGGGAAATATTAAAGAATTACAGGAAAAAAGTCGTTTAATTAAAATTTCCAATGCCGCTTTAAGAGAAAGCCATCCCCATGATATAATAATAACTAAGGAAGCTCCTAACTATGAAATGGAATAATATTTAATTATTATCGAAATTTCAAAAAAATTCTGATACTATAAGATACTCTTTTTAGATAAGAAATAATATATTTTATATTTTTACACCATCTCTCTAATCCTCTCCCTTAGAAGGGAGCGGTAAGGTGAGGGTGATGATGAGGGGTTTTCAAGGGGAAGGATTCCCCTTGAATATCTTGTGTTATTGAATTTAAAATAATATAATCAGGAGGTCAAAATGGTTGAATTTAATTTACCAAAAGGATTAAAGGGAGTTGCTCAAATGGTGGTTGGTCCGGATAATATGGCTGAAAAATTTTGTAAACCAATGCCCCCTTCTTTTGCTACCCCCATGCTTGTTTCTCTGATGGATAACGCGGCAGTAGAAGCAGTCAAAAAAGATTTACCGCCAGGATATATTACTGTTGCTACCTCTATTACTATAAAACATTTAGCACCTACACCAGAAGGAATGACTGTGACTGCCCAGGCAGAATTGAAGGATGTTTTTCAGAATCGTCTTATCTTTGAAGTTACCGCTTTTGATGAAGTGGAAAAAATAGGAGAGGGAGAAGTAGAGCGGTTTATTATAGACTTGGAAAAGTTTTCGCAAAAGGTACTGGAGAAAAAGAAAAAAGAAGAGAGTCCCCTCTAATTTAAATAAAGGGGAAGGTCTCCTCTTTACTTTAAACATTGGCGGAGGCAGATTCTTTTTGAGTTTTATCGGTAGTAGGTTTAAAATTACCTACAGAGCTTTCGGAATCTTTTTTGGTGGTTTTGTCTTGGCTAATACTTGCTTTCTCTTTTGGTAAATTAGTTCTGCGATGGTCTGTGCTATAAAAACCACTTCCTTTCAGGATGAAGCTACCATTCTTACTGATCAAACGAAATACTTCTCCATTGCATTTGGGACATTGTTGCAATGGTGGATCCGTAATAGCTTGAAATTTTTCAAAAACATAACTGCATTTTTTACATTGATATTCATAGGTCGGCATTTTTTTCAGCTCCTTCCTTAGATTTCTGATAAAAAATAATATTTCATTTTTTCTCATTTGTCAAGAGGTTTTCCTGAACTG
>DKFO01000073.1 GCA_002452835.1 Candidatus Atribacteria bacterium UBA6794
AGGATTAATTAAAAAAGATGAGAAGAAAAAAACATATCTCTGCGGATAGGAACTATTAAAACTTGCCTTAATCCATTTTGGTAACCTAGATTTAGTCAAAGTTAGTAGGCCAGTACTTAAAAAATTTGTCAAAGAGTTTAGGCAAACTATATGATTATTTCAAATTATTGAAAATAGAAATATAGTTGTAGAAAAAGTTGAAGGCACAGAACCAATACAATTTACTTTAAGTATCGGAATGGAAGTGCCGACACATAAAGGATCTTCAGGAAAGGTATGGTTAGCTTTTTTACCAGATGCAGAAAGAGAAGAAATAATAAATAAACATAAAAATGTAATAAATAATATAACTAAATTGAAAGAAGAGATTGAAACAGTGAGAAAGAAAGGATATGCTACTAGCATTGAAGAAGTATACCCCGGGGTAAATGCTATAGCTGCTCCACTCTTCAATAATTATAAGGATTAATTAAAAAAACAATTTTAAAATATAACAAGGAGAAAAGTAGAAAATAATGAAATTACTTTCGCCAATTGAGATTGGTAATTTAGAAATTAAAAATAGAGTAATTATGTCACCAATGACTTGCAATTTTGCTAAAGATGGATTTATTACTGAGCAAATGATTGATTTTTATAAAGAGCGAGCAAAAGGTGGGGTAGGTATAGTTATAGTCGAAGATGGTATAGTTGATGTTCCTTTAGGAAATAATGCCAAAAATCCTGTAGCCATTGATGATGATAAATATATACCTATGCTTAAAAAACTTAGTTCAGCTATAAAAAAATATGGTGCTAAAGCAGCAATTCAACTTTCCCATGCTGGTAGAAGGGCAGGTCGTGTAACTTTAGAAAATGGTTATTTAGAAGTCACTCGAGGCCAAATACCTGTTGCACCTTCAATGATCGCTCATCCCTTCCCCGGGCAAGTTACTCCGAGAGAGGTAAGAGAAGAAGAGATTGAAGAAATTATCGAAAAATTTAGCCAAGCTTCACGGAGGGCAGTTGAAGCTGGTTTTGATATTATAAGCATACATTGTGCCCATATGTATTTATGTGGTGAATTTTTATCCCCTTGGGCTAATAAACGACAGGATAAATATGGTGGGAGTTTGGAAAATCGTATGCGATTTGTTTTAGAAGTTATTGAAAAAGTAAAAAGTATAGTAGGTATAAATTATCCTTTGATTGCTCGTATGAATGGTCAGGAGCCCGAAGGTGGTAATTCACTTTTAGAAATTCGTGAAATTGCCAGGAGGCTACAATTAGCAGGGATTAAAGCCATTAGCGTTTCTGTTGGTTTTGGTGCTGTATTATATGAGAAAAATTTTATACCTGCTGAGGCTCCAATTGGAACTCCAGAGGGTTGTATCGTAAATTTAGCAGAAAATATTAAAAGAGGAGTAACTATACCAGTAGCAGTGGGGAACAAAGTCCGCCATCCTGAATTTGCAGAAAGCATTTTACAGAGGAATCAGGCAGATATAATTACATTAGGTAGACCTTTAATTACCGATCCTTATTGGGTGCAAAAAGTAGCTGAGGGTAGATATCAGGATATTCGACCTTGCGTTTCCTGTTGTTATGGTTGTGTAGGAAATGTGCTCAAAGGCACACCAATTACTTGTATTTTAAATCCATTAGTAGGAAAAGAAGGCAAAAAAGAATTTAAGTGCGCACCTGTAAACAAGAAAGATGAAAAGAAAGTTTTAGTAATTGGTGGTGGTCCTGCAGGGTTACAAGCTGCTATTTCAACGGCGACTAGAGGTCATAAAGTTACACTATGGGAAAGGGAAAGAGAGTTAGGTGGTACAATTATATTAGCCAAGAAGCCTCCACGTAAACAAGAGCTACATGAAATTATTGATTATTTCAAAAATAGGATTGATCAATTGAATATACAGGTAGAATTGGGAAAAGAAGCAAATGAGAAAATGATTAAAAACTTTAAGGCGGATGTGGTTATTTTAGCACTGGGTGGCAATAGCATTAAACCAGATATTGAAGGAATTAAAGAAAATAAGCATGTTTATTGGGCACTTGATTTACTGAGAGATGATTATACTGATATTGGACAAAAAATAGTTATTATTGGTGGAGGAGAAGTAGGGTTAGAAACAGCTGAATGGTTGGCGGAAAGAGGGAAAACGGTAACAGTTATTGAATTGCTTCCTGAAGTGGCAAGAGATATGGTTCACGCTGTTAAATTTCCCTTAGTGATAAGCTTAAATGATTATGGCGTAAGGATACTTACCAATACTCGTGTAAAAGAGATAAAATTCGACAGTGTGATAATTGAAAGAAATGGTATAGAAAAAGTAATTGAGGCAGATTCAATAGTTGTTGCTGTGGGAGTGAAGGCAGAAAATGAATTGGAAAGCAGGTTAAAAGATGTTGTGCCAAAATTGTTTTGTGTAGGGGATTGTAAAAAACCTGGTAATATTTTGGATGCTGTACATGAGGGCTTTAAAATAGGATTACAAATTTAAATTTTTAATAAGAAAGTAGTAGTAAAAGTAAATTGAAAGTAGTTGAAAAGAAAAAAGAGAAAAATATTGATTTAAAAAGTGAAGAGTCAATCAAGAGACAGCTTGAAGGTAACTTTAAAAAAGTAGTAACAGTTTTGGCTATTAGTCTTTCTTTATTTCAATTATACACAGCTGTTTTTGGTATTTATAAGACAGCCATTATTCATCGGGCAGTACATTTAACTTTTATCTTAGTCTTGTTTTTCATAATTTATCCATTAAGCAAAAAAAATCTAAAAGATAAAATTGGGGATATGATTGACTATCTCCTTGTGGGTGCAACCTTATTTTGTGGTGGGTATATAGTATTTTTTTATGAAGCAGTAGCTGATAGATTAATGAACCTGGAAGATTTAACGAAATTAGATAATTTTGTAGGTGTTATTGTTGTATTGTTAGTATTAGAAGCAAACAGGCGGTCAAATCGTACTTTGTTTTTTCTTATGCTTATTGCCCTGATGTATATGCTGTTTGGTCCATATTTCCCGGGGCTTTTTGCTCACCCTGGAATTAGTTTGGAAAGATTGATTTATTTAGTATCGTATTCTTTGGAGGGAATTTTTGGTACTGGTTTATCAGTTTCTTCTACTTATCTATATATTTTTATATTATTTGGCGTATTTTTGGGCAAGACAGGAGTAATAGATTTTTTTATCAATATGGCCATTTCATTAGTAGGTAGGTATTCGGGTGGAACGGCAAAAGCTTGCGTTATTAGTAGTTCTTTAATGGGGACTATGACAGGCAGCTCTCTTAGTAGCGCAGCAGCTTTAGGTTCATTTACGATTCCAATGATGAAAAAAGAAGGCTTTAAAAGTCATGTGGCTGCTGCAATAGAAGCACTTTCAGCTTGCGGAGGGCAGTTAATGCCACCAGTTATGGGAGCAGCGGCTTTTATTATGGCTGAGATAATTGGGGTTCAGTATGGGAAAATAGCTTTAGCGGGGTTGATTCCAGCAATTATCTATTACATAAATGTTTTTTCGATAGTTCATTTTGAGTCAGTTAGTAGTGGCATAAAGGGTGTAAATAAGAATGAATTGCCAAAATTAAAGGACGTAGTTTTATCTTCAGGATATTTATTATTACCGCTATTAGTATTAGTTTATACATTAATGATCGCTGGTTATAGTGCTACAAAATCTGGTTTTATAGCTATAATTTGTTGTATTATAGTTACTTACTTTCGAAAGGAAAAACACTTTAGTTGGAAAGATTTCTTGCAAGCATGTGAAGAAGGCGCTTATTTTGTTGTGGAAATTGCTGTATTATGTGCAGGCATTGGAATAATTATTAGCTCAGTTACTTTAACTGGGTTAGGCCTGCGTTTTTCCGATATTGCAATAACATTAGCTGGTGGAAATTTAGTTTTACTCTTATTCATTTCGATGATCGTAAGTTTGATTTTAGGTATGGGTATGCCTACTCCTATTGTATATCTGTTAACAGCCATTTTTATAGCTCCTGCAATGATATCATTAGGCGTTTCAGCATTAGCAGCACACTTTTTTTGTTTTTATTATGCTATATTATCGGGGTTGACACCTCCAGTTTGTATGGTTGCAATTACAACTGCAGCTATAGCAAAGGCAGATTGGTTTAAGACAGGTCTAACAGCAACCCGTTTCGCTTTGGCTGTCTTTGTTGCTCCATATATATGGATTTTTAATCCCCAAATATTAATGATAGGTAGTTGGTATGAAATATTACTTGTTTTTGTGCTTGTATCAATTGGAGTTACTGCAATTGCAAGTAGCATGCAAGGATGGTTAATAAATAAACAAAGTTGGTTAGAAAGAATAATTTTATTTATATCTGGTATTTTGATAGTGAATCCAAGGGGGGGGTGGTTAATGGTTATAAGTGGATTATTTTTACTATTCATTGTGGTGATTTACCAATTGATGAGTGTAAAAAAACTTAAAATGAATGTTAAGAAGGGGGAAGAGTAGTATAGAAATATAGAAAATCGTGATTAGATATTGAAACAAAAGATGTTTAAATTGATAATATTTATTAGATTTGAACATAAAAATAAATATTAAGGGAGGCATAAAAAGTGAAAACCAATAATCCAAAAATTTTAAAAGGAAGTTTAGTAATCTTGCTGTTTTTTACTATAATAACTTGTAGTTTTAATATTCAGGTAAAAGCTGAAGGTGTTATGTGGACGTTGGGTACATCTGGTTCTGGATCTTCTCCTTATATTATGGGGGGAGTCCTTTCTGATGTAGCAAATAAACATTTAGATGGATTGAAAATTTTCCCTCAAGTTACAGAAGGTTTTGAGGCAAATATAGGTTTAATCGCTAAACAAACAATACCTATTGCCGAAGCCAGTAATAATGTAGTAATTAAAGGCTATGCTAAATATCCTGATATTTGCGGTTTATTTAACATGTTAATGAGTCCCATTCATATTTTGGTAAAAGCTCAAGATAATTTTAAAAGTGTAGAAGATTTAAGAGGAAAGAAGATAAATATAGGGGCTCCAGGTCAATCTACCAGGGGAATTGCTACTGCTATGTTGGAAGCCTATGGCCTAAAATCTGGTGATTATGAAGTATCCTCTTTGAACACCGGTGAAGCTGCTGATGCCTTAAAAGATGAACAAATTGATGCTGCTGTTATTATCGCTAATATGCCAATGCCAAACATTGCTTCAGTTGCAGTTACTAAAGACATTGATTTATTACCATTAGAAGGTCCAAATGCTGATAAATTTAATGAGGCTATGGGCTTTATAATGGCACATAGTTCAATTCCTGCTGGTACTTATAAGGGTGTAAATAAAACTGTAAAAACATTATCTTTTCCAATTATGATTATTGCCCACAAAGATTTAGATGCTGATCTTGTTTACCAATTTACTAAAAGTGTTTGGGATAACTTAGATGAATTAAAAGCAGCGCACAATGGTTTTGGCTCATTAGAGTTAGACGAAAGCGCTATTAGGGGATGGGGGAATGTGCCTATACATCCCGGTGCAGAGAAGTATTTCAAAGAAGTGGGAGTAATAAAATAAATAATTAAATTGTTATTTGATTTAGCAAAATACTTAGGTATAGGAATTTTTTTTAAAATTCCTATACCTAAGTTATGTAAAGAATTGTGGTTTATAAGCAATTAAAGGAGGGCTAAGATAATGAAAATTGTAGGGGTGATATGTACTCCTAGAATTGGAGGGAATTCAGAGATTCTGGTTAAGCAAGTTTTAGATGGGGCAATAGAAGCTGGAGCAAAGAGCGAGATTATCTTTGTTAGAGATGAAAAAATACAATTTTGCGATGGCTGTATGAAGTGTATAAAATCTGGAAAATGTCATTTGATTGATGATATGGAGGAAATTGGCGAAAAATTGGTGACTTCAGATGGTATAGTTATCGGAGTTCCCACTTATTGGACCATTGGAGGTATGGGAGTTGCATTTTTGGATCGGCTATTACCTTATACAACTTCAGGAAGACTTGCTAACAAGGTAGGAGCAGGAATTGTAGTTGGTGCAAGAGTAGCGGTTGATACAGCTGCGGGGGTCTTGCGGCGCTTTTTTATATATTCTCATATGCTATGTGTTGAATGTGTTGCTCACTATGGTACTGTACCTGGCGACGTAATTAAAAACGAGTATGCAATGAAATCTGCATGGGAAATAGGTCGTTTAATGGTATTATTTAAGGAGAATGGGAACACATATCCGGAAGAATATTCAGTGCCTCTATCTAAATATGTTAGGGGAAAATATGGTGATGATATTTATCCCTATCATTCTTCCTAAGTTATTATCTTTTTAAATGAGGAATTAATTTACTAATTTTAGTATAGAGCAAGGAAGTTGTCATATGAATTATAATATAATATAATATAATAAAGCATTTTACATTTATAAGGGTACTGTCAAAAATAATATGAAAGAATATGAAAACTAAATACCCCTGTTTATGAAGAACAGAGAGAGAAATATGTCTATCAAAGTTATAGCCATATCAGGGAGTCATCGTAAGAATAGTAATACAGAGTTAGCTTTACAGATTATGT